>NZ_JSYI01000003.1:0-32635 GCF_001023515.1 Diaphorobacter sp. J5-51
GTTTTTAACCCCAGATCAACTCAAAGCAGAGAATTTTTCAACTCCCTTTCGCTGCAAACGACATTTCACATTAGTGATGCTGTGCATTGCAACGTGGATGAAGTATACGTCGGGTTTTCCCTCAAAAAGCACTCCATGACACTTTTTTGTCGAGGTCGCTCTGACCAACCTTCGCTAGAGGGCGCTTCATAATTCTTCCATGGCATTGATTACTCTGATGAACGCCCAGCTGGCGTTCGGGCACGTGGCGCTGCTGGACCATGCCACGTTCGCGCTGGAATCCAATGAGCGCGTCGGACTGATTGGGCGCAATGGTGCAGGGAAGTCGTCACTTCTGAAAATTCTGGGCGGCTTGGCCCATGCAGATGACGGCACCCTGAGTGTCCAGCAGGGCCTGCGCATTACCTATGTGGCCCAAGAGCCTGATCTACAGCCTGAGGACACCGTCTTCCAATCCGCCGCCCGCGGGTTGGGCGAAGCGATCGCGCTGCGGGAACAATACCTGGGGGGCGCCACAGGCCTTGATTTGGATGCATTGCAGTCTCAGATCGAGGCTTATGACGCCTGGAACTGGGAGCAACGGGTAGAGGAAACTTTGCACCGCCTGCACCTTGCCCCGGAGGCCATCGTGGGCACCCTCTCGGGAGGGACACGCAAGCGAGTCGCGCTGGCGCAAGCGCTGGTGGCTCGCCCGGACGTGCTGCTGCTGGACGAGCCCACCAACCACCTAGACCTCGATTCCATAGAGTGGCTTGAAGAACTGCTACTCGACTTCAAGGGTAGCATCGTCACGATCACCCACGACCGTGCGTTCCTCGACCGGATCGCCACGCGCATCGTGGAGCTCGACCGAGGTCAGTTGCGCTCCTATCCCGGCAACTTTGCGCAGTACGTGGCGCAAAAGGAAGAGCAGTTGGCGCAAGAGGCCGTCATCAATGCACGGGCGGACAAGCTGCTGGCGCAGGAGGAAGTCTGGATCCGCAAGGGCGTGGAGGCGCGCCGCACGCGCAGCCAGAGCCGCATCAGTCGACTGGAGACCCTGCGCGCCAATCGCGCCGCGCGCCGCGACGCGGTTGGCAGCGTCAAGATGGACATCGCCTCGGGCAGCCAGAACAGCTACCAGGGGAAGATCATCGCCGAGCTGGCGCACGTAACAAAAACCTTCGGCGACAAAACCATCGTGCGGGACTTCAGCGCCACCATCCTGCGGGGCGACAAGGTGGGTTTGATCGGTCCCAACGGTGCGGGGAAAACCACCCTGCTCAAGCTCATCCTGGGTGAACTGGAGCCTGACAGCGGTACGGTACGCCGCGGTGCCAACCTGCAGGTCGCGTATTTTGACCAGATGCGCCACAGTATCGACATGGATGCCACGCTGGAGGACTTCATCAGTCCTGGCAGCGAGTGGATCGAGATCGGCACGCAGCGCAAGCATGTGAAGAGCTACCTCGGCGATTTCCTGTTCTCCCCCGCCCGGGCGCACTCCCCCGTGCGCTCGCTGTCCGGCGGCGAGCGCAACCGCCTGCTGCTGGCACGGCTGTTTGCGCGGCCCGCCAACGTGCTGGTGCTGGACGAGCCCACCAACGACCTGGACATTGACACCCTCGAGCTGCTGGAAGAGCTGCTACAGGATTACGACGGCACGGTGTTCGTGGTGAGCCACGACCGCACCTTCTTGGACAACGTGGTCACCAGCACCCTTGCGTTCGAGGGGAATGGCCTGTGGCGGGAGTATGAGGGCGGCGTGCAGGACTGGCTGGCCCAGTCGAACCGCAGCCGTTCACTCGCGGGCGGACCGGCGGTTCCAGAGAAAAATACGAGCAAAAACGAGCCAAAACGCCCGCCAGATAAGCGCGAACAGCTACAAAAAAAGAAGCTAAGCTACAAGGAGCAGCGTGAACTGGAGCAGCTACCTGCCCAGATCGACGCACTGGAGGCCGAGCAAAAGGCGATCCGCGAAGAATTGGCGGACGGCAGCCTGTACAGCCGAGACGGCGCGCGGGCGACGGCACTGCACACGCGCGACGGAGAGATCGAAGATCTGTTGATGCAGGCGCTGGAGCGCTGGTCCGCGCTCTCGTCCTGACGAGGCCGGTCAGATGCGGTGGTGCAACCGGTCGGTGGAACCGCGCAGGCGCGCAATCAGCGCCTGTGCAATCTGCGACAGCGGCAGCACCTCGTCGGCAGCGCCATGGGCGATGGCCTCGCGCGGCATGCCGAAGACGATGCAACTGGCTTCGTCCTGCACGTAGTTGTAGCTGCCTGCGTCGCGCATCTCACGCATGGCAGCAGCGCCATCCCCGCCCATGCCGGTGAGCATGATGCCGTAGGCATTGCGCCCTACCACGGAGGCTGCCGACTTGAACAGCACCTCCACCGAAGGCTTGTGCCGGTTGACCGGCGGGCTGTCATCCACCACCGCTACATAGTTGGCGCCGCTGCGTGCCAGGTAGAACTGCCGCCCCCCCGGCGCAATATAGGCATGGCCGGGCAGAATCCGCTCGCCGTTCACCGCCTCTTTGACCGTGATCTGGCACAGGCTGTTGAGCCGCGCGGCAAAACTGGTGGTGAACCCTGGCGGCATGTGCTGGGTGATCACGATGGCCGGAGAGTCCGCCGGCATATGGATCAGGACCTCGCGGATGGCCTCGGTGCCGCCGGTCGACGCGCCAATGCAGATCACCTTTTCGGTAGAGACGCGCCCCAGCAGCGCCGACGCCGCGGGAGCGGGGGCCGGCGCGGTAGCGGCACCTGCATCGGGGTGGACAATGGCGGCAGCGCTGCGCGCGGGGGCGCGCCGCACATGGGCCACGGCCGCAACGCGGATCTTGTCCACGATCTGAGCCGCCAATTCGTTCAGTCCGCTGGACAGCCCCACGCGTGGCTTGGCGACGAAATCCACGGCCCCCAGTTCGAGCGCCCGCATGGTCACTTCGGCGCCGCGCTCGGTCAGGGTCGAGATCATCACCACGGGCATCGGCCGCAGGCGCATCAAGCGCCCGAGGAAGTCGATGCCGTCCATGCGCGGCATCTCCACATCGAGCGTGATCACGTCGGGATTTTTCTCACGGATCATCTCGCGCGCGATCAGCGGGTCGTTGGCCGTGCCGATGCACTCCATGTCGCTCTGGCGGTTGATGATTTCCGACAGCAGGCTGCGCACCAATGCCGAATCGTCCACCACGATCACCCTGATCTTGCCGCTCATGCCTTTCAAATCCTTGCTGTATTGTTAGTGCCGCCGATCAGAACAGATCCACGGAGCCTCCGCTGGTGGCGCGCGCCACGGTAGCCGCGTTGCCCCGCACCACTTCCTGCTCCAGCGTTTCTGGATGGGCATGCGCCAGGCGCTTGACCATCACCTTGCCCGTCACCGGAAAGAACACCACTTTGCGCGGATAGATGTCGAGCACGTCCTCCGACACCACCGGAATGCGCTCCGTGGCCAGATAGTCTTGCACAAAGCGGGTGTTGCGCTCGCCCACGTTGAGCGTGGTGAAGTTGTGCATCACCTGGGCACCGCCGAAGATCTTGGCCTGCAGCGTCTCGCGGCGAGCGCCCAGCTTCATCATCTCATTGATGAGCAGTTCCATGGCGTAGGAACCATACCGGCCCGACGCATCGGCGCTGTCCCCCTCGGGCAGCATGAAGTGGTTCATGCCTCCCACGCGCATGCGGCTGTCCCACAGGCAGGCGGCAATGCACGATCCCAGCACCGTCATGATGGCCAGGCTGTCGTGCGAGACAAAAAACTCGCCTGGCAAGACCTTCACCGCGTTGTGCTGGAAATGGTGATCAAAAAAGAAGAACGATGCCTCACCCGGCCTGCGCGGACAGGCCTTGAGCTCCTGGAGCGACATGGCAGGCGCGGTGCCTGCGGAGGCATTCGCAGGCAAAGGCGTGATGCGGGGCGTGCGCCGGCGCTCCAGCCCCCCGCCCGGCAAGGCAGAGGGCCGTGGATCAGCTCCGGGTGTGATGCTCATGGATTCGCCAGCGCCTCGCGGTAGGTCAAACATGCCCGCATCAGATGCGTTCGTACACCGTCTTGCCTCGCAAGGCAAAAAGGTCGCGCGAATCGCTGAAGTTCTCGGCATGCCCCACGAACAGCATGCCGCCGGGCTTGAGCACACGGTGGATGCGCTCCAGCACCCGTCGCTGGGTGGGGCCGTCAAAATAAATCATCACGTTGCGGCAAAAGACCACGTCGAAGGGCTCGCGGAACGGCCAGTCGTCGCGGATCAGGTTCACGCTCAGGAACTCGATGGGTTTGCGCAACTCGGGGCGCACACGTGCCAGCCCGGCGTTGCTGCCCTTGCCGCGCAGAAAGAAGCGCTGCAGGCGCTCTTGGCTCAAGCCCTTCAGACCGTCGAGGCGATAGACCCCGCGGGCGGCCGTGGCCAGCACCCGCGAATCGATGTCGCTGGCCATCAGCTTGAAAGACGCGTTGGTGCCCAGGGTTTCCAGGACCGTCATCGCGATCGAGTAAGGTTCTTCGCCGGTCGATGCCGCATTGCACCAGATGTTCCATGGCCCGGCAGAGCGCATGCGCAGCAGCGACGCCAGGATCTCGAAATGGTGTTGCTCGCGAAAGAACGCCGTGAGGTTGGTGGTCAGGGCGTTCACAAACTCTTGCCACTCCGGCCCGTCGTGGCCTTCCAGCCAGCTCAGGTACTCATGAAAGCTGTCGTACCCGGTATCGCGCAGGCGGCGCGACAGGCGGCTGTACACCATGGCGTGCTTGCCATCATGCAGGCTGATGCCGGCGCGCTGGTAGATCAGGGACTGCACCCGCGCGAAGTCCTGATGGGTCCAGGCGAACTCGCGCCCTTCGCCACTCTCGGCCACGGGAGCAGCAGCCCCCGCAGCGGGGCGGGCCGGACGCCGCGGCGCGGGGGTGGGGCTGGCGGTCAGGCTCATGGCGCGCTCGTCAACGTGTGTATAGCGGGAAGGCTGCGGCTCGCCGCATCAGTCCCCGGCCATGGCAAGGCCCATGTCCATGCCGGCCATGAGTTTTTCGATGTCCAGCAGGATGAGCATGCGGTCGCCCACCGAGCCAAGCCCGCGGATGCACTGCGCGTCGATGGAGCTCTCGATGTCCGGGGCCGTGCGTACCTGCTCGGGCGTCAGCTCCATCACGTCGCTCACGGAATCCACCACGATGCCCACCACCCGCTCGCGCAGGTTCAGGATGATGACGACCGTGAAGCTGTTGTACTCGGCTTGCGCACAGTTGAAGCGCAGCCGCATGTCCACGATCGGCACGATGGTGCCTCGCAGGTTGGTCACCCCTTTGATGAAAGCCGGCGCATGGGCGATGCGCGTGGGGTTTTCATAGCCGCGGATTTCCTGCACCTTGAGGATGTCGATGCCGTATTCCTCCTGGCCCAGGCGGAACGTCAGGTATTCCCTCGCGCCCGCAGCCGTGGTCTCTGCACCCTTGTCCACCAGACTCATGCCCTCACTCCTCGTCGTTCAGCGTTTCGCAATTCAGTGGCGCGCACGGCGCACCAGGGCAGCCGTGTCCAGAATCAAGGCCACGGTGCCATCCCCCAGAATGGTGGCGCCCGACACGTTGGGCACCTTGCGGTAGTTGGTCTCCAGGTTCTTCACCACCACCTGGTGCTGCCCCAGCAGTTCGTCGACCAGCACGGCCACGCGGCTGCCATCGGCCTCCACCACCACCATGATGCTGCTGGTGGAATTCGCGTCGGGGCGCGGCACCTGGAAGATCTTCTCCAGCGCCACCACGGGCATGTATTCGTCGCGCACCTTCACCAGCTGGGAGCCCTGGGCCACGGTGTTCACTTCGCCACCGTTGACCTGGAACGACTCCACCACTGACGACAGCGGCAGGATGTACACCTCGTCGCTCACGCCTACCGACATGCCGTCCATGATGGCCAGCGTCAGCGGCAGGCGCACGGACACACGCATGCCGTAGCCTTCAGCGGAATCAATCTCCACCGAACCACCCAGCGCGGTGATGTTGCGCTTGACCACGTCCATGCCCACGCCGCGGCCCGAGACATCGGTCACCACATCCGCCGTGGAGAACCCGGGCGCGAAGATCAGGTTCCAGACCTCGCTGTCGGGCATGGCGTCGGAAACATCCAGCCCACGCTCGCGCGCCTTCTTAAGGATCTTCTCGCGCGACATGCCCTTGCCGTCGTCGCGCACCTCGATCACGATGGAGCCCCCCTGGTGCGATGCCGACAGCGTGATGGTGCCGTGTTCTGGCTTGCCCGCAGCCAGGCGGTCGGCGGGCATCTCGATGCCGTGGTCGCAGCTGTTGCGCACCAGGTGGGTCAGCGGGTCGGTGATCTTCTCGACCAGGCTCTTGTCCAGTTCGGTCGCCTCGCCGTGGGTGACGAAATCCACCTTCTTGCCCAGCTTGCCCGCCAAGTCACGCAGCATGCGCGGGAATCGGTTGAACACGATCGACATGGGAATCATGCGGATCGACATCACGGATTCCTGCAGGTCGCGCGTGTTGCGGTCCAGGTCGGCCAGGCCTGCCAGCAGTTGCTGGTAGACGCCCGCATCCAGGCCACGGCTGTTCTGCGCCAGCATGGCCTGGGTGATGACCAGTTCGCCCACCAGGTTGATGAGCTGATCCACCTTGCTCACCGCCACGCGGATGGTGGACGATTCCATGGAGGCCTGCGCGCCGCCCTTGGCCTCGGCGGAGGCGGCACGCGCGGCGGGCCGCTCAGCAGCACTGGCCGGTGCGGCGGCAGGAGCGGCCTCGACAGGCACGCCCGGCGCGCCGGCAAAGAAGCCGTACGGCTCGGCCAGGGCCGCAGCGGATGGCTCTAGCGGCTCATGGGCCTCTTGCGCGGCAGGTGCCGCGGAGGTCGCCGCGTCGTGGATGGCCACCTGCTCCTTCGCCACATGGAATGCGAACAGGTCCAGCAGATCCTCGTCCGTGGACGTGGTCTGCACTGCGAACCGGCGCATGCCGGGGCGGTCTTCCGGCAGATCGTTGATGCTGCCCAGGCCCGGGATGTCGCGGAACAGGTCCTTGATCGCATCGGCCAATGTCACCTGGGCCAGTGGACCGATGTGGATCTCCAGCGAGCGAGCGCCGCCGGGGACCGCCGCAGCGGGCACCACCGGCGCAACCGCGGGCGTGGGCGCAGGTGCCGCAGCAACCACAGGCGCTGGAGCGGGCACCGCTGCGGCGGGCGCTGCCGCTGGCACGGCGCCGGCTGCCAGTTCGCTGATGCGGCGCACGAGGTCATGCGTGGAAACCGCCTCACCCTGCCCGCCCGCCTGATGGCGTGCCAGCAGGCTGCGCGAGGCGTCCGCCGACTCCAGCAGCACGTCCACCATCTGCGGGATCAGCTGCAGTTCGTGGCGACGCAGCCGGTCCAGCAGCGATTCCATTTGGTGCGTGAGTTCCGCCACATCCGAAAAACCGAAGGTGGCCGAGCCGCCCTTGATGGAATGCGCGCAGCGGAAGATGCCGTTCAGCTCTTCGTCGTTGGCGGCATCCACGTCCAGGTCCAGCAGCATCTGCTCCATCTGGTCCAGGTTCTCGCCGGCCTCTTCGAAGAAGATCTGATAGAACTGGCTGAGGTCAAAGTCCGCGCCTGCGCCCTCTTGGTAGGTATCCGCCATGGTCCCGAGTTCCTGNTGCTGAGCCTCAACGGCTAACCCTGAAGGACTACCGCCATGATGAATTCGCTGTGGATCGCCAAGACCGGCATGACCGCCCAGCAGACCCAGCTGGACGTGATCTCGCACAACCTCGCCAACGTGTCCACCACGGGCTTCAAGCGCAACAACGCGGTGTTCGAGGATCTGATCTACCAAAACCTGCGCCAGGTCGGCAGCCAGACCACCGAGGAGAACCAGTTGCCCACGGGCCTGCACCTGGGCCTGGGCGTGAACGTGGTCGCCACCAGCCGCAACTTCACGCAGGGCAGCCTGCAGCAGTCGGGCAACAGCCTGGACGTGGCCATCGACGGCAACGGCTTCTTCGAGGTCCAGCTGCCCGACGGCACCACCGGCTACACGCGCGACGGCGCGTTCAAGCTCGATTCGCAGGGCCGCGTGGTCACCTCCAGCGGTCTGCCCGTGGCGCCCGGCATCACCGTGCCGGCGGACGCCAAGAGCATCAGCATCAGCGAGCGCGGCATGGTAAGCGTGACCGTGGCGGGCAACCCCAACCCCCAGCAGATCGGCCAGCTGGGCATGTCCAGCTTCATCAACTCCGCAGGCCTGGAGCCCGTGGGACAGAACCTGTACCGCGAGTCCGCCGCCTCCGGCGCGCCGCAGCAGGCCGAGCCGGGCACCAACGGCCTGGGCATCATCAAGCAGGGCTTCCTGGAGAACTCCAACGTCAACGTGGTGGAGGAACTGGTCACCATGATCCAGACCCAGCGCGCCTACGAGATGAATTCCAAGGCTATCCAGACGTCCGACCAGATGCTGGCCAAGCTGTCGCAGCTGTGAGCCGCATGACAAGGAACCCTGCCATGACCACCTCCCTCCTGCGCCTTCTGGCAGCGGCCACCGCTGCCGCGCTGGCCGCCGGCTGCGCCAGCATCAACCCGCCCCCGCCGGTGGACGTGCTGCCCACCACACCGCCCCCGATCGCCGCCCTGCCGCGCCCCGCCGGCCCGGCCTCGGGAAGCCTGTTCCATGCCGCCAGCTACCGGCCTGCTTTCGAGGATCAACGCGCGCGCCTGGTGGGCGACATGGTCACCATCGAGATCCTGGAGAGCATCGACGCCAAGCAGGACACCAAGTCCAACGTCAACCGCAACGGCGACACCAAGGGCAGCATCACGGCGCTGCCGCTGCTGGCCCCTTCCACGGTGGGCAAGCTGGCCGCGCGATCGGGCCTGGGCGCGGGCTACGAGAACACCTTCAACGGCAGCGGCAACACCGCCAGCAAGAACGAGTTCAAGAGCAACATCACCACCCTCGTCACCGAAGTGCTGCCCAACGGGCACCTGGTCATCACCGGCGAGAAGCAGGTGGGCGTGAACCGCAGCGTGGATGTGCTGCGCTTCTCGGGCATCGTCGATCCCCGCCACCTGCGCCGCGGCCAGCCCGGCCATCCGGGCAGCGTGATCGACTCGCGCTACGTGGCCAACGTGCGCGTGATCTCGCGCGGTCTGGGCGAGCAGGCCGAGGCCCAGGCCATGGGCTGGCTGGCGCGTGCGTTCAACACCATCACGCCGTTTTAAATGCCGCTGCAACGCTTGTGGGCAGGCGCCGTACGCGCGGCGGCGCTGGGGGCGGCGCTGGTGTGCGCGCCCGCCTGGTCACAAGACTTTCGCGACCCGGCGGATCAGCCCTTCACCGTGTGGCCCAACATCCCGGTGATCCGCGCGTCCGACCTGGGCGAGTACGGGCAGGACAGGCAGCTCATTGCCGACCTGCACGCCGAAAAGGCCGACCCCGCCAAGGTGGCCGCCGCGCTGCAAGCGGTGGACGGCCTGCAGGCCCACCACGAGCGCGCGGCCCTGGCCGAGCTGGGGCGCAGCCTCAACGTACAGCTGATCGCCGAGCTGGACCGGCAAGCACGGCGCATCAACACGCGCAACCCCAAACTGCGCTTCGACTTCGCCGACATCACCCCCGAGCAGCTGCAGCGCCCCTCCGCACGGGACGACCTTACCAGCCGCGTGGGCCGCATCACGCTGGCCGCCTACATCACCTACACGCGGCTGGACGGCGCGCTGGTGCAGGCCACGGCCACGCTGGTCAAGCTGCGCAGCGGTGCGTCGCAGAGCTTCACCGCCACGGCGCCCGCGCCGCTATTGGCCGAGGCGCTGGCGCGCGACCTGTTCGACTACTTCCAGGGCACGCGCTTCACGGCCCACCAGAACCCGCTGGGCAGCGCGCAGTGGCTCACGGCCGCGCCGGGCCATGCCGACCGGCTGGTGTCGCGCGACGCGGCCTTGCGCTACTGCCAGTCGCAGAACGCCGCCCTGCCCACGGCGGCAGAACTGGAAACCGCCGAGGCCGCAGGCTTCTACGGCGGCGGCGTGGCCCTGCAGCCGGCCGGCGTGTACCACGTGCAATCGGGCCTGTACGACACGGCCCTTGCGCACGACGGCGCGGGCCGCGCGCGGCCCAACCACCTGGCCAGCGTGCCCAACGGCTACTACTACTGCATCCGCCATGCCGCAGCGCCCGCCAGAGCCGCGCGCACGCGCAAGTAAGCTACTATTTTTATAGCTTTTAGCGCTTTCTAGTAAAGCGCCAGAGGCCTATTTGGCACTCAACACCGCGCAACCGGCAAGCCACGCCGCACCAGCCGCGCCAGCGCCGATAAACGCCCCAAAAGCCCCCGCTTTTCCGCGCATTGCCCAAAGGCCCGGCTGCCCACAATCGGGGGCATGAAAGCCTTGCCCTACTCCCGCATCGTCCATTGCCTGGTGGCCCTGGCCACCGCCCTGGGCCTGGCCGCGCCCGCGCAGGCCGTGCGCCTGAAGGAAATCGCGGCCGTGCAGGGCGTGCGCAGCAATCAGTTGTCCGGCTACGGCCTGGTGGTGGGCCTGGACGGCACGGGCGACCAGTCCACGCAGATGCCGTTCACCGCGCAGGCCATGTCCAACTACCTGCAGCAGGCGGGCATCAGCCTGCCGCCGGGCACCACGGCGCCGCAGCTCAAGAACGTGGCCACGGTGGTGATCACGGCGCAACTGCCCGCCTTCGCCCAGCCGGGGCAGATGATCGACGTGGCGGTGTCCTCCATCGGCAACGCCAAGTCGCTCAAGGGCGGCACGCTGATCGCCACGCCGCTGCGCGGCGCGGACGGCGAGATCTACGCCCTGGCGCAGGGCAACGTGGTGGTGGGCGGGGCAGGCGCATCGGCCGGCGGCAGCAAGGTGCAGATCAACCACCTGAGCGCCGGACGCATCCCCGACGGTGCCCAGGTCGAGCGCGCCGTGCCCACGCCGCTGCACGACAGCGACACCATCACCCTGGGCCTGAATGCCTCGGACTTCCAGGCCGCGCGCAAGGTGGCGCTGGCCATCAACGCACGCTCGGGCCCGGACACCGCCGTGGCGCTGGACGGGCGCACCGTGCAGGTGCGCGCGCCGCAGGACCCCGGCGCGCGGGTGAATTTCATCGCCGAGCTGGAGGAGCTGCAACTGCCCGACTCCACGCCCGCGGCCAAGGTGGTCATCAATGCGCGCACCGGCTCCATCGTGCTCAACCAGGCGGTGACGCTGGGCCCCTGCGCCATCGCGCACGGCAACCTGTCCATCACCATCAGCACCACGCCAGTCATCAGCCAGCCCAGCCCGCTGTCGCGCGGCGTGACCGTGGTGGCGCAAAAGAGCGACATCGCCATCCAGCAGGACGGCGGCAAGGTGATGCAGGTGCCCGCCTCGCCGCAGCTGGCCGACGTGGTGCGCGCGCTCAACACCCTGGGCGCCACACCGCAGGACCTGCTGGCCATCCTGCAGGCCATCAAGGCCGCAGGCGCTCTCAACGCCGAGCTGGAGGTGATCTGATGCCGCTCCTGCGTACCCTTCCCCGCGGCGGCGCCGCTTCCATCCAAGGCCCATGCCGCGTGCGGCGCGGCGGGAGGTGGACATGAGCCTTTCGCTCCCCAATGCAGGCGCAACGTCCGCACGCCAGGCGCTGGCCGTGGACGGCCGCGCACTCAACAGCCTCAAGGCGCAAGCCAGCCAGGGCGACGCACAGGCCACCAAGGACGCCACGCTGGAGGCGGCCAAGCAGCTCGAATCCCTGTTCATGCGCGAGCTCATCAAGAGCATGCGCGAGGCCACGATGAAGTCCGGCCTGCTGGAGGGCGCCGAGGGCAACCTGGCCAGCGACCTGTTCGACCAGCAGCTGTCGGTGCAGATGGCAGGCCAGCCCGGTGGGCTGGCCGAGGCCATCCAGCGCCAGCTCTCGCGCCAGTTGGGCGGCGACGGCCAGACCGCGCTGGTGCCGGGCTCCACGCTGAGCATGGACGTCGCGCTGCGCAAGGCCGCGCCTGCCGACAATCCGCGTGCCGCGTCGCCCAAGGGGCGTGACGACTTCGTGCAGCACCACCGCGCCGCGGCCGAGCGCGTGGCACGCAGCAGCGGCATCCCCGCCAGCTTCATGCTGGGCCAGGCCGGGCACGAGACGGGCTGGGGCAAGGGCGAGATCCGCCACAAGGACGGCAGCAACTCCTTCAACCTGTTCGGTATCAAGGCCGGCAAGGGCTGGACCGGCAAGGTGGCCGAGGTGACCACCACCGAATACATCAACGGCGCGCCGCGCAAGGTGGTCGCCAAGTTCCGCGCCTACGATTCGTTCGAGGAATCGTTCCGCGACTACGCACGCCTGATCAACGACAACCCGCGCTACGAGAAGGCGCGCGAGAAGACCCATTCCGCCGTCGCCTACGCCACGGAGCTGCAGAAGGCCGGCTACGCCACCGATCCGCAATACGCCGCCAAGCTCAGCCGCGCCATCCAGAGCACGCTGGGCGTGGCGCGCACCCCCAGCGCGCCCGTGCTGGCCCAGGCATCCGGCACGCAGGCCTGAACCCATAAGAACCAACGCACTGAACCATGAGTCTTCTGAACGTCGGCGCCCGCGCCCTCCTCGCCAACCAGGTCGCCTTGCAGACCACCGGGCACAACATCGCCAACGTCAGCACGGCCGGATATTCGCGCCAGAACGTGGCGATGGAGACCGTGCAGGGCCAGTTCACCGGCTCAGGCTACATCGGCAACGGCGTGCAGGTGGCGACCATCCTGCGCAATCACAACGAGCTGCTCACGCGCCAGGCCGCGGCCGCACAGGCGGTGCAGGCGGGCGACACCGTGCGCGCCGAGCGCCTCGGCCAGTTGCAGGACGTGTTCCAGGGGGGCACCAGCGGCCTGGGCGCCGCCATCACCGACATGCTGAACTCGCTGGCCGACGTGGTGGCGTCGCCCACCGACATCACGGCACGCACCGTCACGCTCACCCGCATGGACGAGATGGCCGCGCGCATGCGCAGCAGCGCGGAGCAGTTGCAGGAGATCGCATACTCGGTCAACGAGCAGCTGCAGAACGACGCCACGCGCATCAACTCGCTGGCCAAGAGCATCGCGGACGTGAACGAGCAGATCGCCCGCGTGAAGGGCAACGGCCAGACTCCCAACGACCTGCTGGACAAGCGCGACCAGCTGATTCGCGAACTCAACCAGTTCATCCAGACCACGCAGATCCCGGCCGACGATGGCACGGTGGGCGTGTTCGTGGGCGGCAGCCAGGCGCTGGTGCTGGGCGACAAGGCCAGCGAGGTGCTGGTGGCGGAATCCCAGCAGTTCCCGGGAAGCCAGCTCACGCAGCTGTTCTTCAAGCCCGCGGGCGGCGCGCCCGTGGAGTTGAACGAGGGCATGCTGGGCGGCGGTGAAGTGGCCGGCCTGCTGCGCTTTGCCAACCAGGACCTGGCCGAGGGCCGCAACCTGCTGGGGCGCATGGCGCTGGCCATCGGCACCACCATGAACTACCAGCAGTCCATGGGACTGACGCTGGATGGACAGCCGGGCAAACCGCTGTTTACCGTACCCACGAGCGTCAAGGGCCTGTCAGGCAACTCTGCGCTTAATGGCGAGGTCACGTTCACCGATCCGACAAAGTTTGCTGCCTCTGACTACGAGGTGCGTTTCACGCCCTTTGGCACCCCCGAGGCACAAATCATTCGCTTGTCCGACGGACGGACCACGCCTATTGACGATCAGTTCGAATTGGCTCCTCCCAGCAGCGTCACGGTTGATGGTCTGACGTTCACGTTTACCCCTCCTCTGGGCAGCACCAACGAGCGTGTACTGTTCAAGCCCTTTGCCACAGCCGCGGCCAACATGCAAGCCCTGGTGCATTCGCCACGCGAGCTGGCCGCGGCCAACCCGATCAATGCGGCCATGGGTTCGTCCAATGGTGGCTCACTACAACTGGCGGGACTGAAAGCCACGGGCCTGCATTGGGATGGCGCAACGGAAATGATGTCTCCGAGGAGCGACCCCTCGCTTCCCCCATACGACTTGCCTCCATCGGGAGGGGTTACCTTGGAATTTGATGCCAACGGCAAGTTCTCTCTGACAGGCAATCAGAGTGCTCCCGTAGACATGTCGGCGTCCCCGCCAAAGTTGCTAGATGCAACGGTCGATCCGGAAGGGATTTCGTGGTACGAGGGATACACCTCGGGCCAGCGCATTTCTATCGATGGCTGGGAGATCACCCTGCAGGGCACACCCAAGGCGGGCGATAAGGTCACCGTGGACAACGCCCTCGATCCGAAGTACGGCGACTGGTACACCCGCAATGCCGGCAACGCCTCGGCCCTCATGGCGCTGCGCGACGTGAAGATGTTCGACGAATCCACGCTGTCCGACGGCTACGCCGGCCTCATGGCCCAGGTGGGCACACGCACGCAGAGCGCGCAGTACGCGGCCAAGCTCTCGGACTCCATCGCCAGCAACCTGGAGGCGAGCCGCACGGCCGTCTCGGGCGTGAACCTGGACGAGGAGGCCGCGCGGCTGATCCAATACCAGCAGGCCTACCAGGCCTCGGCCAAGATGCTGCAGATTGCGCAGAACATTTTCGATAACCTGATCCAGACCATGGGCCGCTGAAAGGAACCGCCATGAGCAGCTCTTTCTATCGCGTCAGCACCGCCAACATGTACGACGCCACGCTGCGCAACCTCAGCGCACGGCAGAAAACCCTGGTGGACCTGCAGGAGAACCTCACTGCGGGCAAGCGCGTGGTGCGTCCCAGCGACGACCCCGTGGCCGCCGCCCAGGCCGAGCGCGCGCTCACGCGCATCAGCCGCATCCAGACCGAGCAACGCGCGCTGGACGTACAGCGCAACGCCATCGCCCAGGCCGAATCCACGCTGGGCGACGCCGTGGGCCTGGTGCAGGAGATTCGCCAGCTGGTCGTGGCCGCTGGCGGCGGCGCGCTCAAGCCCGAGGACCGCAAGACCTACGCCAACCAGATCCAGAGCCTGCGCGAGCAGCTCACGCAGGTGATCAACCGCAAGGACACCAACGGCGTTCCCCTGCTGGGCGCGCTGGGCAGTGCGCTGGAGCCTTTTGCCGGACCACTCTCGGGCGCCACAGACTATAAATTTGACGGTCTGGCCGGCCAGGCGGCCAGCGGTAACACATCGATCCCCACCACCGTGGACGGGCATTCTGCGTTGATGTTCGACCCCAAGCGTGACGGCATCTACAACGCCGCCATTTCCAGCACCGACCCGGCATACCCCCAGGACGGGCGCCGCTTCGGTACCGACGCCGTGCAGGTCACCAATGCACATCTGCTGCAGCAGCCGCCGCCGACCGTGCCGCCCGCACCCCCGGCCCCCCCCTATACCTATACCGTCGCCTTCACTGGCGTGACGCTGAATAAGAACCCCGACGGCAGCTACGACGGCACCTACGACGCCAACTACGTCATCAGCAGCACCAACCCCGCCTACACCTCGCCAGGCACGCAGTCCGTGACCGGGCTGAAGGCCGACCAGCTCGCCACCATCCCCGTCAGCATCAACGACCCCGGGGGCGCCACGCTCAAGTTCAACATCAGCGCCACGCCCACCACGAACCCGGTCAAACTCCCGCCGGACAACCTGGTGTTCTCCCCCGCGCCGGGCGACACCGTGACACTATCCGCCAGCCCCAGCATCGCCAGCGCCATCGACGCGGCCATCCGCGACATCGGCGGCGCGGCCAACAACAACGCCGCCGCCCAGGCCGTGGGCCAGGCGCTGGCCAATATCGACGCCGGCCTGGAGCGCCTGCACAACATGCGCGGCTATGCGGGCGAGCTGCTCAACCGCGCCGACCGTATCACCGGCGACCAGGAAAACCGCTCCATCCAGCTCGAAGCCGACCGATCGCGCGCCCAGGACCTGGACATGGTCAAGGGCATCTCGGATTTCCAGAACGCCAGCGTGGGCTACGAGGCCGCGCTCAAGTCCTACGCGCAGGTGCAGCGCCTGTCGCTCTTCAATTTCATCAGCTGACGCCGCGCACGCAGGGTTTCGCCACGTGCGCGCCCGCGCGACTGGCGTGACAATGGCCGGCATCCCGCTCTGACCACACTTCTACCCCATGGTCCAATCCGTTCTTGGCAGCCTGGTGCTGGGCTACCGGCCCCTCTGGAATGCCGCGCGCCGGCTGGCCGGCATCCAGCTGTACGTTCACAGCGAGGGCGCCACCCTGGTGGATGCGCCGCACCTGCTGCGCACCATCCAGGAACTGTGGACCTCCAGCTCGCCGCCGCTGCTGCTGTCCGCTCGCTCGCAGCAGCTGCTGGTGGACCTGCTGGAGCATGCCCCTCGCGGCGCGCCCTGGATCGAAGTGCCCCAGGCCTGGCTGGACGTGCCCGCGATCCGCGAGCGCGCGCGCCAGGCCCATGCCCGCGGCCTGCGCCTGGTGTGGCGCGGCGAGCTGGACCACCTGCCCGACGCCGATACCGCGCGGCTGTTCGACAACAGCCTGCTGCACCTGTCCAGCAGCGACGCCGTGCAGGCCCTGCAGGCCGCCGCTGCGGGGCGCAGCGATGCCAGCCCCCGTGCCGCCGGCCAGCGCAGTCCACTGATCGCCGGGCAGATGTATGACAACGTGGCCAGCCGCGCGCTGCTCACGCACTGCCTGGACGAAGGCGGCGCGCTGGCCGTGGCCGGCTGGCCCGTGGAGGACGTGCTCTACAGCCTGCGCCATCGCCAGCCCCAGCCCGCGCACGAGGTGGTGCTCAAGCTCATGAAGGCCATCGACGACGAGCAGTCCATCGACCGCTTCGAGCAGATCCTGGGCGAGGACCCGCTGCTGGCCTACCGCTTCATGGTCTACACCAACTCCGCTGCGCTCGGCCTGTCCACCGGCGTGGATTCGCTGCGCCGCGGTCTGGTGATGATGGGCTACGGCTCGCTGGGGCGCTGGCTGGCCGACCAGTTGCCGCACGCTGCCACCGAACCCGATCTGCGCCCCATCCGCGCCAGCATGGTGCTGCGCGCGCGCCTGACCGAGCACCTGCTGGACGCTGGCGTGGGCAAAGACCTGCGCCGCGAGGTGTACCTGAGCGGCCTGTTCTCGCAGCTGGACGAGGTGCTGCGCGAGCCTCTGGGCACCATCCTGCGCCGCGTGCCGCTGTCCGAGCGGGTGTACGACGCCGCGGTGCTGCGCACCGGCCCCTACGCCCCCAGCCTGGAGATGGCCTGCGCGCTGGAGAGCGACGACGCGGGCGCCATCCGCCAGCTGTGCGAGACGCATGAGCTGGAGCTGGAATACGTCAACCGCGCGCTGCTGCGCGTGCTGTCCGAGCTGGTGGTGGAGCGCCCGCACGCGCACTGATGGCGACTCACGGCCCGTGGTGTTTTTGGGCCGTAGCGCACAATCCAGGCGCGCAGACCACTATCAAATCATGAGCAAATCCGGCCCTTCAAGCACCGACGCCTCCCGCGCCCACGCAGCCACCAGCCGCGGCGCCTTCTCCTCCAGCCTGGGCGTGCTCGCCGCCACGCTGGGTTCCGCCGTCGGGCTGGGCAACATCTGGAAGTTCCCCTCGCTCACCGGGGCCAACGGCGGCGCGGGCTTTCTGCTGATCTACCTGCTCTCGACGCTGTTCATCGGCCTGCCGCTCATGGTGGCCGAGATCGCCATCGGCCGCCAGGCGCGCGCCAATCCCATCTCTGCGCTGCGCCAGTTGCAGCCCCGCGGCGCGCCGTGGTGGCTGATCGGCGTGGCAGGCATGGCGGCGGCGTTCCTGATCATGGCGTTCTATTCCGAGGTCGTCGCCTGGGTGTTCGCCTACGTGGCCAAGGCCCTGTCGGGCAGCCTGCTGTCCAGCGACCCGGTGCAGACGCAGGCCAGCTTCGACGCCCTGGTGCGGGACCCGGTGCAGGCGCTGCTGTGGCAGTGGGTGGTGCTGGCCTTCATCGGCGGCATCCTGCTGCTGGGCGTCACCCGCGGCATCGAGGCGCCACCAAACGGCTGATGCCGCTGCTGTTCCTGCTGCTGGTGCTGCTGGGCGGCTACAGCCTGACGCTGCCCGGCGCGGGCCAGGCGCTGTCGTTCCTGTTCGCGCCCGAGTGGCACAAGATCACGCCCGCGGTGGTGCTGACCGCCATGGGCCTGGCGTTCTTCAAGCTGTCCATCGGCATGGGCACGATGATGACCTACGGCAGTTACTTCACCGCCGAGCAGAACATCCCGGCCACCGCCACGCGCGTGATGCTGGCCGACCTGTCGGTGTCGCTGCTGGCGGGCATGGCGATCTTCCCCGCGGTGTTCAGCTTCGGCTTCCAGCCGTCGGCGGGGCCATCCCTGGTGTTCATCACGATCCCCGCGGTGTTCGCGCAGATGCCGGGTGGCTCGGTGCTGCTGGCGGCGTTCTTCCTCCTCACCGCCATCGCCGCGACCGGCGCCATGCTCTCCCTGATGGAGGTGCCGGTCGTCATCCTGCACGAGCGCTGGGGCCTGAGCCGGCCCCGGGCCACGCTGCTCACGCTGCTGATCCTGGGGCTGCTGGGCGCGGGCTGCGCCCTGAGCCAGAGCACGCTGGCCGCCTTCCAGCCGGGCGGGCGCACCCTGTTCGACTGGGCGGACTACCTCTCGTCCAACCTGCTGCTGCCCGCGGGGGGCATCGCCATCGCGCTCTTCGTCGGCTGGGCCTGGGGCGAGCGCGCATTCGCGGCGCAACTCTCCAACCACGGGCAGTTGGGCAACCAGGGGCTGGCCCGCGTCGTGAGCCTGCTGCTGCGCTGGGTCACGCCGGTGCTGATCCTGCTGGTCATGCTCGCGGGGCTGGGGGTGTTCTCCGGCGCGTGACGGCGCGGCACCTCGGCGTTTTGAGCTAAAACACCGCGCAACCCTTTCCTGGCGAGCGCAAGCAGCTAGTTTTTTCATAGCGCACGCCATCCATGGCGCCGGCATGGCCTTTGCGCCGTGCGTGGCGCAGGACGCATGATGGCCTGCTCTTCCATAGCCGCCAGCCCACAGGAGAACTCCATGCACGACGCCCCGCCCGCCACCCCCCTGTGCCGCCTGCTGGGCTGCCGCCTGCCGCTGGTGCTCGCGGGTATGGGCGGCGTGTCGCGCAGCGAACTGGTGACTGCGGTGACCGAGGCCGGCGGGTTCGGCTTCCTGGGCATGGTGCGCGAGCCGCTGGCGCTGATCGAGCGCGAGGTGGCGCAGGTGCGCCAGCGCACGGCCTTGCCCTTCGGCGTGAACCTGATCCCCGCGGCCACGCCCGCGCCCCTGCTGCGCGCGCAGGTGGACCTGCTGATCGCGCTGCAGGTGCCCGTGGTCAGCCTGTTCTGGGACGTGGATGCCGGCGTGATCGCGCGGCTGCGCGCAGCGGGCATCACCGTGGTGCACCAGATCGGCTCCGCAGCCGAGGCGCTGCAGGCGCAGGAGGCCGGCGCGCAGGCGCTCATCGCGCAGGGCGTGGAGGCCGGCGGCCATGTGCGCGGGCGCCAGCCGCTGGCCGAGCTGTTGTCCGAGGTACTGGCGATGGCCAGCGTCCCCGTGGCCGCCGCGGGCGGCCTGGCCGATGGGCAGGGCGTGGCGCGCGTACTGGCCCAGGGCGCGCAGGCCGCGGTGCTGGGGACCGCCTTGATGGCCACGCATGAGTCCTTCGCCCACGACGCGCACAAGCAGCGGCTGGTGGCCGCGCAGGCCGGCGACACCGTGCTGACCGAGGACTTCCACATCAACTGGCCGCCCCACGCCGCGGTGCGTGTGCTGGCCAACAGCGTCACGCGGCGCGAGCGCGGCGACCCGTTCGCCGCCACAAGCGACATCCCACGCACGGTGATCGGCGACGAGGAAGGCCGGCCCATCTACCTGTTCAGCACCGACTCGCCGCTGCGCTCCATGACCGGCGACTTCGAGGCCATGGCGCTGTACGCCGGCCAGGGTGTGGGGCGCATCACGGCCATCGAACCCGCGGGCGAGCGGCTGCGCCGCATCGCCGCCGAGGCCGCCGCACACCTGCGGCTGCTGAACGACACGCCCGTGGCCGTGGCGTCGCCCGTGTGCTACGCGGGGGATGCGGAGCGCGAGCGCCACGCCCCACTCATCGCGCGGCTGGACGAGCTGCTGGAGGCCGAGCGCGCCGGCGCGCGCGTGGCGCTGCGCAGCCGCACCGAAACCGAGGACGAAGCGCTGCGCGCGCTGATCGACGCCATCCACCGCGACGAAGTGAAGTGGTGCGGCATGCTGATGCGCGCCATCCGCACGCTGGAGGGCACGCCCGGCAGCCGCACGGGCGACTTCTACGACAAGGCCATGGCCGTGCCCGACCTGCGCGAGCGCCTGGCCTTCCTCAACCGCGGCCAGGGCTGGGTGGCCAAGAAGCTGCGTGAACTGCTGCCGCTGGTGGACGATGCGGGCATCCGCGCCGGGCTGCAAGAGATGCTGCAGGCACACGTGGACAACCTGGACAAGGTGAACACCGCCTTGGGGCTCACGCCGCCGCGGCGTTGACGCCAGCGCTACGTAAAAGAGAGCTGCTTGCGCTTGCCCATCAAGCGCTTCAGCCCGATTGGACCACTCTCTTCCACGTGCGCCAGAACGCCGGGTCCTGCGTGGTGCAGAAGTTGATGCGCATCAGCGTGCAGGGGCGGCGCGTGGCGTGGAACAGCGCGCCGGGCGCGATGAGGTAGCCCTCGTCCAGCATGCGCTGGGCCAGCATGTCGGTGTCCACGCCGGTTTCCACCCAACCGAACATGCCCGCGGGCTCGGCGGCAAAGCTGCAGCCCGCCTCCAGCGCCAGTTGCACGCTGCGCGCGCGGGCCTGCGCCAGGCGCAGCCGCATGCGGTCGGCATGGCGGCGCAGCTGGCCCTGCTCGATGCACAGCGCGAGGGCCTTTTCCAGCAGCGAGGGCGTGGTCAGCGTGGACAGCAGCTTGGTGTCCAGCAGCCGCTCCACCAGGTCGGGCGGCGCGGCCAGGTAGCCCACGCGCCAGTTGGGCGCCAAGATCTTGGCGAAGCCGCTCACGTAGATGGTGCGGCGCAGCCCGTCCAACGCCGTGAGGCGCGTGGCGTGATCGGCGGCGATGTGGCCGTAGGTGTCGTCCTCGACCACGTGGAAGTTGTACTGCTGCGCCAGCTGCAGCACCTGGTGCGCGCTGCCCGGCGACAGGCTGTAGCCCGTGGGGTTGTGCAGCACGCTCACGCTCACGAACAGCTTGGGCGCATGCAGCTCGCAGTAGCGCGCCATGACGGCGAGGTCCGGCCCCTCGGGGCCGCGCGGCACGGGCAGCACGCGCATGCCCAGCGCGTCCAGGCGCGCGAACTCCACCGACCAGCCGGGCTCCTCCACCATCACCGGGTCGCCCGCCTTGAGCAGCGTGCGGCTCACGATGTCCAGCGCCTGCGTGGCGCCCACGGTGGTCATGATCTGATCGGGCTGGGCGTGGATGTTGATGTCAGCCATGCGCTGCGCCAGCGCCTCGCGCAGCGCGGGCTCGCCCATGGGCTCGCCGTAGCTCAGCGAGCCGTCGCGCAGCGCGCTGCTGCCGGTGATCTTGCGCACCGCGGCGCCCATGAAGCGCGCCTCGTCCAGCCAGCCGATGGGCAGCACGCCCGCACCGGGCTGGGGCTTGCTCGACGCCTGGTGGAACATGCCGCGGATCAGCGCCGTGGCGTTGATGTGCGAGCCCGACAGGCGCATGCCCACACCGGCCAGCGGCGACGCATTTTTTGCTCCTTTTGTAGGAGCTGTCAGCGCTTGCCCATCGGGCGTCAGGGCCTGTTTTTGCACAAAATCGCGCACGAAGAAGCCACGCTGGCGCCGGGCCTCCACCAGCCCCTGGGCCAGCAGCTTGTCGTAGGCTGCCACCACGGTGTAGGGGCTCACGCCCTGCTGGCGCGCGCATTCGCGCACCGACGGCAGGCGCGCGCCCGCGGGCAGCAGCCGCGCGCGGATGCGCTCGGCAAAGCGCTCGGCGAGCTGTTCGGTCAGGGTGCGGTCGGGGGTGCGGGTCAGCATGGAGGCGTTTCCTGAGCCGGCACTGTGCCAATGCAATTGCCGATACAGTGCATGAAATTGTGGGGTTTGACTGTATTGGTACTGTAATGGACTTTGCCCCTACAGTGCATCGCATAACTTCATTCCCAACGATGGACCCCACCCATGCCCCTGGTTGAATTCACCGCCCTGCTGGTGCTGGCCACCGCCATGAGCTTTACCCCCGGGCCCAACACCACCCTCTCCACCGCGCTGGCCGCCAACCGCGGCCTGCCCGCCGCCATGCGCTTCGTGGTGGCGGTGCCCGTGGGCTGGAGCCTGCTGCTGGTGCTGTGCGCCGCCGGGCTGGGTGCGGTGGTGGTGGCGGTGCCGGCGCTGCGCTGGGCCATCAAGGCCCTGGGCATCGGCTACCTGCTGTGGCTCGCGTTCAAGCTGTCGAACACGGGCCGTCTGTCCGAGGCCGATGCGGCACGCCTGTCGGTGGGCTTCTGGCAGGGCGTGGCGCTGCAGTTCGTGAACATCAAGGCCTGGCTGCTCGCGCTGACCATCGTGGCCGGCTGGGTCATCGGGCGCGACGACAGCCTGCAGCGCATGGCCGTGGTGCTGCCGGCAATGGCCTTCTTCGCACTGACCAGCAACTTCACCTACGCGGCCACGGGTGCGCTGCTGCGCCACTGGCTGGCCCACGGACAGCGCCTGCTGTGGTTCAACCGCGCCATGGCGGTGGTGCTGCTGGCCACGGCGCTGTGGATGGTGGCCGCATGAGACCGGCGCATCCTCATTGGTCGAAAGGCCGCGGAGCAGGCCAAGCCAGCGGACGCCGTGGAGCTGGCTTGGCCAGGCCACCGGCGGCGTCCCCCTGGAGGGGGAAGGCGCGAAGCGACTCAGGGGGTGATTCGGAATCACGCGGCCTGCTGCTGGGCTTGCTGGGCGTGGCGATCTTCGCGCTCACCCTGCCCATGACGCGCCTGGCCGTCGGCACGCCCGAGGCACCGCTGATGTCCGGCCTGTTCCTGGCCATGGGCCGCGCGGCAGTGGCCGGGCTGCTGTCGGCCGCGCTGCTGCTGTGGCAGCGCGCGCCATTGCCGCGGCGCGGCGACTGGTGGCCGCTGGCCGTGACGGCGCTGGGCGTGGTGTTCGGCTTTCCGCTGCTCACCTCCATCGCCATGCGCTACGTGGGCGCCGTGCACGCGGCCGTGATCATCGGCCTGCTGCCGCTGGCGACCGCCACCGCGGGCGCGCTGCTGCACCGCCAGCGGCCGTCTGCCGCGTTCTGGGCCTGCGCGCTGCTGGGCTCGGCGCTGGTGGTGGTGTTCGCGGTGCTGCGCTCGGGCCGGCAGGGCCTGTCGCTGCATCCGGCCGATCTGCTGCTGATGGCCGCCGTGGCCTGCGCCGCCGTGGGCTACGCCTGGGGCGGGCGGCTGGCGCAGCACATGCGCGCCGATGCGGTGATCTGCTGGGCCCTGGTGCTGTCGCTGCCCGTATCGCTGCCGCTGGCCTGGCTGGCATGGCCGCAGGCGGCGGTGCCTGCCGCCGCCTGGGGCGGTTTTGCCTACGTGGCGGTGTTTTCGATGTGGCTGGGCTTCTTCGCCTGGTACCGCGGCCTGGCCCTGGGCGGCACGGTGCGGGTGAGCCAGGTGCAACTGGCCCAGCCGTTCATGAGCATGCTGTTTGCCGTGCCGCTGCTGGGCGAGTCGCTGGACGCGGTGAGCGTGTCGTTTGGCCTGGCAGTGCTGGCCACCGTGGCCCTGGGGCGGCGCATGCCGGTGCGCCGGTGAACCGCCGCCCCGTGAAAACCCTGGACCCGGCGCCGCGCCCCTCGGGCGGTGCGCCGTTGCCGTATGCTGCGCGCGCTGCCCCACCCGCAGGGCCGCACACCGCCGCACAACGGCATTTCTGAGTGGATAGACGGCGCGCAGCAGCGCGCCATTGGAGATAAACGAATGACGAACTGGACCCTGGCCGCACGCGCCGAAAAGATGAACCCCTCGGTGATCCGGGAAATCCTGAAGGTGACCGAGAAGCCCGGCATCATCAGCCTGGCCGGCGGGCTGCCTTCGCCCAAGACCTTCCCAATCGAATCCTTCGCCGCCGCGGCCGCTTCCGTGCTGGCCACCGACGGCGCATCGGCGCTGCAGTACGCGGCCAGTGAGGGCTATACCCCGCTGCGCGAGGCCATTGCCGCATTCCTGCCCTGGGACGTGCACCCCGACCAGGTGCTGATCACCACCGGATCGCAGCAGGCGCTGGACCTGATCGGCAAGGTGCTCATCGACGCGGGCAGCCGCGTGCTGGTGGAAACGCCCACCTACCTGGGCGCGCTGCAGGCCTTCGCGCCCATGGAACCCCAGGTGGTGTCGGTGGCCAGCGACAGCGAGGGCGTGCTGATCGACGACCTGGCGGCCAAGGCCGGCAGCGGCGCGGACAAGGCGCGCTTCCTGTACGTGCTGCCCAACTTCCAGAACCCCACGGGCCGCACCATGAGCGAAGCCCGCCGCGAGGCCCTGGTGGCCCAGGCCGCCGCGCTGAACCTGCCGCTGGTGGAAGACAACCCCTATGGCGACCTGTGGTTCGACCAGGCGCCCCCCCAACCCCTGACGGCGCGCAACCCCGAGGGCTGCATCTACATGGGTTCGTTCTCCAAGGTGCTGGCCCCCGGCCTGCGCCTGGGCTACGTCGTCGCACCGCGCCAGATGTACCCCAAGCTGCTGCAGGCCAAGCAGGCGGCCGACCTGCACACGCCCAGCTTCAACCAGCGCCTGGTGTCCGAGGTCATCAAGAACGGCTTCCTGGACCGCCACGTGCCCACCATCCGCCAGCTCTACAAGGAGCAGTGCCAGGCCATGGTGGCTGCGCTGGAGCAGGAGATGCAGGGCCTGGGCGTGACCTGGAACCGCCCCGACGGCGGCATGTTCCTGTGGCTGCGCCTGCCCGAAGGCATGAGCGCGCTGCAACTGCTGCCGCGCGCGGTGGAGTGCAACGTGGCCTTCGTGCCCGGCGCGGCCTTCTACGCCGACCAGCCGGACGACCGCACGCTGCGCCTGTCCTTCGTGACGGCCTCGCAGGGCCAGATCCGCACCGCGATTGCCGCGCTGGCCGCCGCCATCCGCGAAGCGGCCTGACGCCCTTCAAACCCTGACCTTCCCGCGCGGGAAGGTGGCTGCAGCCCTGCGCACGCGCAAGTGCCGCCGCCGCCGCATGCCCGCCCCATCCTCTATCACCACCACCGGAGCCGTTCCATGCGCCTGCGCCCGTTCCAGCAAGTCGATGTCTTCACCGCTACGCCCTACCTCGGCAACCCGCTGGCCGTGGTGCTGGACGGCGAGGGCCTGTCCACCGAGGAGATGCAGCGGTTCACCAACTGGACCAACCTGTCCGAGGCCACCTTCGTGCTGCCGCCCACGCCTGAAGGGCATGCGGCCGGCGCGGACTACCGCGTGCGCATCTTCTGCCCCGGGCGCGAGCTGCCCTTTGCCGGCCACCCCACGCTGGGCACCTGCCACGCCTGGCTGCAGGCCGGCGGCCAGCCGCGCGCCACGGGGCGCATCGTGCAGGAATGCGGCGTGGGGCTGGTCACACTGCGGCGCGACGGCGAGCAGCTTGCCTTTGCCGCGCCGCCGCTCGTCAAGAGCGGCCCGCTGGCCGAGGACGATGTGCAGCTCATCGCACGCGGCCTGGGCGTGGCGCGCGACGACATCGTGGCGCATGCCTGGTGCGACAACGGCCCTAACTGGCGCGGCGTGATGCTGCGCTCGGCCGAGCAGGTACTCGGGCTCAGGCCCGACGGCGCGGTACTGGCCGGGCTGGACGTTGGCGTGGTGGGGCCGCGCGGCAAGGTCGGCGTGGTGGGTGCCAGCGATGCCGAGGGCATCGCGTTCGAAGTGCGCGCCTTCTTCCCGGGCAACAACGGTCTGGCGGAAGACCCCGTCACCGGCAGCCTGAACGCGGCGCTGGCGCAATGGCTCATCGGCGCGGGCCTGGCGCCCAGCCGCTATGTGGCCAGCCAGGGTACGGCGCTGGGCCGCGCCGGGCGCGTGCATGTGCAGCAGGACGGCCCGCAGATCTGGGTGGGCGGCCACTCCGTCACCTGCGTGCGCGGCGAGGTGCGGCTGTGACGCGCGCCGCAGCACCGCTGCCCACGCTGGCCGACATCGAAGCCGCGGCACGCACCGTCTACCAGGAGTTCCAGCCCACGCCGCAGTACCGCTGGGGCCTGCTGGGCGAGCGCCTCGGCACGGAGTGCTGGCTCAAGCACGAGAACCACAACCCGGTGGGCGCGTTCAAGATCCGCGGCGGCCTGACGTACTTCGACCAGCTGGCGCAGCGGGGTGAGCTGCCGCGCGAGGTCATCAGCGCCACGCGCGGCAACCACGGCCAGAGCATCGGCTGGGCCGCGCGACGCCATGGCGTGGCCTGCACCATCGTCGTGCCGCACGGCAATTCGGTGGAGAAGAACGCGGCCATGCGCGCACTGGGCGTGAACCTGGTGGAACACGGCGACGACTTCCAGGCCGCCCGCGAGCACGCTCTGCGGCTGGCCGCCGAACGCGGCGCCCACATGGTGCCCAGCTACCACCCCGACCTGGTGCGCGGCGTGGCCACCTACTGGTGGGAGTTCCTGCGCGCCGTGCCGCACATGGATGTGGCCTATGTGCCCATCGGCCTGGGTTCCGGCGCCTGCGCTGCCGTGGCGGCCAAGCGGGCATTGGGACATGGAGTGCGCCTGGTGGGCGTGGTGAGCTGCCACGCCACCACCTATGCCGACTCGTTCGCCGCGGGCCATGTGGTGGCGTCGCCCGTCAGCACGCAGATCGCCGACGGCCTGGCGGTGCGCATGGCCGACCCGGACGCATTGGCCGTGCTGCTGCCTGAACTGGACCGGGTGGTGCAGGTCAACGATGACGCAGTGGCCGCCGCCATGCGCGCGCTGTTCACGGACACCCACAACGTGGCCGAGGGCGCGGGCGCGGCGGCACTGGCTGCCGCGCTGCAGCAGCGGGAAGCCCTGCGCGGCCAGTGCGTGGGCCTGCCGCTCACAGGCGGGAATGTGGATGCGGCGTTGTTCGCCCGGGTACTGATGGGGCAGTGACTGCGGGTTTCGACCTGCAAAACACGCCGCACGAGGCCGGCCAGAGAACGCCAGGGTTTTCCCGGCGGGTGATTTCAACCAACAAAACTTTCATCGCGGTGTTTGACGCAGCCCTGCCTGCGCCAACACCATTGCTTCCAAGCCGCACCCATCCGCGGCGCTGGAGACACCAATATGCGATGGAGACAACGCCCCGCCGGCTCCAACTGGGGTGACTTCGGGCCCGACGACCAGTTGGGCCGCACCAACCTGATAGGCCCGGAACAGGTGCGCAAGGGCGTGCAGGAAGTGCGCGAGGGCATCAGCCTGTGCCTGTCGCTGCCGCTGGACTACCCCGGCGGCAACGTGCTGAACGCGCGCCGCCTGCCGCCCCAACTGCGCCCCACGCGGCGCGAAGGCATTCCGTACGTCAACTTTCCGCTGGGCCATGTGTACCCCGGCGCCACCGATGTGGTCAGCGACGACCAGGTGCTGCTGTCGTTGCAGTACTCCACGCAATGGGACTCGCTGGCGCATGTGGGCGCGCTGTTCGACCCCGACGGCGATGGCCAGCCGCGCACGGTGTACTACAACGGCTACCGCGGCCACGAGCACATCCTGGGTCCGCAGGACCATGGCATCCCCACGCGCGACGGCGACGGCGCGGCGGCGCGTTACCAGCCCGTGTGCTGCGCCGGCCGCGCGCCGGACGAGAGCGTGGCCCGCGCGCTGGGCGTGGAGCACCTGGCCGTGAAGGGCATGCAGGGGCGCGGCGTGCTGGTGGACCTGGAGCGCGCCTACGGCACCGACTTCCGCGACATCGGCTACGACGAACTCATGCGTGCCATGGAGCGCAGCGGCGCCAGCGTGGAGCCCGGCGACATGTTGCTGCTGCGCACCGGCTTTACCGAACTGGTGCTGTCCATGCAGCGCCAGCCCGACGCGCACCGCCTGCACCACAGCTGCGCCGCGCTGGACGGCGGCGACGAAAAGCTGCTGCAGTGGATCACCGACAGCGGCATCGCCGCGCTGATCGCCGACAACTACGCCGTGGAGCGCCACCCGCCACGCCGCGTTCCCGAGGACGGTACGCCCTACCCCGTGCTGCCGCTGCACGAGCACTGCCTGTTCAAGCTGGGCCTGCCGCTGGGCGAGCTGTGGTACCTGAAAGAACTGGCCGACCACCTGCACGCCCTCGGGCGCACCCGCTTCCTGCTCACCGCGCCACCGCTGCGCCTGCCGGGCGCCGTGGGCTCGCCCGTGACCCCCATTGCCACCCTGTGATTCCCCCTACACACACCAACGAAGGAGACAACCATGAACCGCCCCGTCCACCTCACTCCGCGCCCCCTGACCCGCGCCTGCCGCGCGCTGTGCACGGGCCTTGCCCTGCTGGCCGCCACGGCCACCGTCACCGCCCAGGACACGGCAATTTCTGACGACGTGGTGCGCCTGGGCATCCTCACCGACCTGAACGGTCCGTTCGCCGACATCACCGGCCCCGGCAGCGCCGCCGCCATCCAGATGGCCATCGACGACTTCGGCGGCAAGGTAGCGGGCAAGAAGATCGAACTGGTGGTGGCCGATCACCAGAACAAGGCCGACATCGCCTCCAGCAAGGCGCGCGAGTGGTTCGATACCGGCAAGGTGGACGCCATCATGGACGTGGCCGTCTCCGCGCCGGCGCTGGCGGTGCTGGAGGTGGCCAAGCAAAAGCAGAAGGTCGTCATCTTCAACGGCCCCGGCCTGGACCGCCTCACGGGCGACCTGTGCATGCCCAGCACCGTGCACTACGTGTACGACACCTACGCCCTGGCCAACGTAACGGCCAGCGCCATCACCGCACGCGGCGGAAAGGACTGGTTCTTCATCACCGCCGACTAGGGCCTGTTCACACTATTTTTGCCAGTGCGAATGGCGTGAAAACCGCGCCAATCTAGGCGCGTGACGACGCCAAGGCCGGGGCCTTGGCTAGGAGGGCAACGACGAATGGCGCGGTTCTCACTCCGTTCCCTCCGGGTTGCGATCAAAAAGGGCCATTCGCGGCGTTGCCAAGCCTCGCTGGGGTAGCACCCCAGCTTCGTTTGGCGCCTTGCGCCTGGCCCTTTTTGATCGCAACGCATCTGGCAAAAATAGTGTGAACAGGCCCTACGCCTTCGGGCACAGCCTGCAGGAGCAGGCCAGCGCCGTGGTCACGGCCCAGGGCGGCAAGGTGCTGGGCGCGGCCCGCCACCCGATCGCGGCGACCGACTTCGCCTCGTTCCTGATCAGCGCGCAGAACAGCAAGGCCCAGGTCGTGGGCCTGGCCAACGCGGGGGGCGATACGGTGAACACCATCAAGGCCGCGCGCGAGTTCGGCTTGACCACGGGCAAGAACAAACAGACCCTGGCCGGCCTGCTGATGTACATCAACGACATCCACGCCATCGGCCTGCGCACCGCCGGCGGCCTGATGCTGACCGAGGGCTTCTACTGGGACATGAACGACGAGACGCGCGCCTGGTCCAAGCGCTACTTCGAGAAGATGAAGAAGATGCCCAACATGAGCCAGGCGGGCGCCTATTCCTCGACCATGCATTACCTGAAGGCCGTGCAGGCCGCCAAGACCGACGACACGGCCCAGGTCATGGCCAAGATGAAGGCCACGCCCATCAACGACTTCTTCGCCAAGAACGGCCGCATCCGCGAGGACGGCCGCATGGTGCATGACATGTACCTGTTCGAGGTCAAGTCGCAGGCCGAGTCCAAGTACCCGTGGGACTACTACAAGCTCGTGGCCACCGTGCCCGGCGACAAGGCCTTCCTGCCACTGTCGCAGTCCAAGTGCCCCATGGTGAAGAAATGACGAACACCGTACTCGTCGTGGGCGCCACCGGCGTCGTGGGCCAGGCCTGCCTGCGCCACTTCGCCGCCCTGCCCGGCTGGCGCGCCGTGGGCGTGGCGCGCCGCGCCATCGCCCTGCCCGCGGGCGCCACCGCGCTGCAGCTGGACCTGCAGGACGCAGCGGCCTGCCAGGCTGCGCTGGGCGCACGGGACGACATCACCCATGTGGTCTATGCCGCCGTCTATGAGCAGCCCGGGGGCCTCGTGGGCGGCTGGCGCGACCAGGAGCAGATGCGCATCAACCTGCAAATGCTGCGCAACGTGGTCGAGCCGCTGGACCGCCCGGGCGGTGCGCTGCGCCACGTGACCATCATGCAGGGCGGCAAGGCCTACGGCGTGCACATCCACCCGCAGATCGCCGTGCCCGCACGCGAACGCTGGCCGCGCGACCCCCACGAGAACTTCTACTGGCTGCAGGAGGACTTCCTGCGCGAGCGCCAAGCCAAGGGCCCGTGGCACTTCACCATCATGCGCCCGCGCATCGTGTTCGGCGACGCGGCGGGCAGCCACATGAACCCCATCCCGGCCATCGGCGTCTATGCCTGGCTGCGCCATGAACAAGGCCTGCCGCTGGCCTACCCCGGCGGCCCCGCGCGCGTGAATCAGGCCATCGACGCCGACCTGATCGCCCAGGCCTGCGCCTGGGCGGCCGAATCGCCCAACGCACGCAACGAGACCTTCAACCTGGAAAACGGCGACGTGTTCGTCTGGCAGAACGTCTGGCCCACCATCGCCGACGCGCTGGGCATGCCCGTGGGCGAGCCCGAGCCCCAGTCGCTGGCCACCGCGCTGGCCGACCAGCAGCCCGCGTGGGAACGCCTGGTGGACAAGTACCAGCTGGCGGCGCCGCGCGATCTGACCGCCTTCATCGGCCAGGGCGCAGCGTACGCCGACTTCCAGATGAACCACGGCAGGGCCGCCCCGCTGCCGCCGGTGATCATGAGTTCGGTGAAGATCCGCCAGGCGGGCTTTCATGCGTGCATGGACACCGAGGACATGTTCCGCAAATGGTTCGGCCAGTTGCAGCAGCGCCGCCTGCTGCCCACGGCGGCGCAGGCGCGGGCGGCGCTTGCCGCCTAGCGCGCCGCCGGTCGCAGCCGCGACAAGCGCGCGGCAGCGGCCTCGCCACAATTCCAGACCATGGGAACCCTCTACCTCGTGCGCCACGGCCAGGCCTCGTTTGGCGCGGACGACTATGACCAGCTCAGCCCGCGCGGCCATGAGCAGGCGGTGCGCCTGGGCGCGTACTGGCGCGAGCGCGGGCTGCAGTTCGATGCGGTGCTGTGCGGCACGCTGCGGCGCCATGCGCAGACGCTGCAAGGCATCCAGCAAGGGCTGGAGGGCACGCCCGAGCCCCTGCTGATGCCGGGACTCAACGAATACGACAGCCATGCGCTGATCCACTGCGTGCATCCCATGCCGTTGCCGCGCCCTGACACGCCCGAGTTGTACAAGCAGCACTTTCGCCTGCTGTGCGATGCCATGGCGCAGTGGATGGCGGGCACCATCAGCCCGGCGGGCATGCCCTGCTGGGACGATTTCTCTGGCGGGGTGCGCGCGGCGCTGGACCATGTACGGCGCCAGCACACGGGACACAACGTGCTGCTGGTCTCCAGCGGCGGGCCCATCGCCACCGCCGTGGGCGAGGTGCTCTGCACCCCGCCCGAGGTCACGATCGCGCTGAACATGCGCATCCGCAACAGCGCGGTCACGGAGTTCAGCATCAGCCCCAAACGCCTGATGCTGCAGACCTTCAACACGCTGCCGCACCTGGACACGCCCGAACACCGCGGCTGGGCAACGCACGCCTGAGAACGTTTGCTATTGAAAAGTGAGCTGTTAGCGCTTGATGGAAAAGCGCTAGAGCCGATTTTTGCTTAAATTTTTGCCACCGTCTCGGGCGGCAGCGCATGCAGCTCGCCCAGCAACTGGGCCAGCCCCCTTGCGGCAGCCTGCACCATGGCCTGGCCCTGGGTGGCAGTGGCGGCCGCGGCATTGCCAACGGCGCCGGCGGGGTTGTAGTCCTCGATGGCCCAGCCCATCTTGGCGCTCTTGCCGTTGCCCAGCAGCCCGTAGCGCGCCGCGCGGTCCTGCGAGGTCGAGGGGAAATGCTGCGCATGCTCCATGCGCACGGTGGCGGGCGCCAGGTGCAGCATCATGGACGTCTCGATCTCGCCGCCGTGGATGCCGAAGCGGTGCTCCTGCGCAGCAACACGTGCGTTGGTGGCCTCGTCCACCAGGTTGAACCAGCTGCTGCCGTACACCAGCAGCCCGTGGCGCTGGCGCAGCTCGCGCGCCACGATGTCCATGGCCGCCACGTTGCCCCCGTGGCCGTTGAGCAGCAGGAGCTTCTTCACCCCCGCGCGCGCGATGCAGGCGCCCAGCTCGGTCCACAGCGCGATCAGCGTGGCGGGCGACAGCGTGAGCGTGCCGGGGTAGGACAGGTGCTCGGTGGACAGGCCCACGTTCTGCGGCGGCAGCAGCAGCACGGGCAGGTCAGCGCTCAGCAGCGGCAAGGCGGCGTCGATCACGCCGGCCAGCAGCGTGGCATCGACCGACAGCGGCAGGTGCGGCCCATGCTGCTCGACGGCGGCCACGGGCAGCACCGCCACGGTCTGCGCGGCCAGGCCCGAGGCCTGCGCCTGGGCAAAGTCGCGGGCGGACAGATCGGCCCAAAAGCGGGAGGGATATCGCATGCGGGCCATCTTAGCAGGCCGTTGAAAAATCCCCCGCCGACGCCCGCGTTGGCCG
>NZ_JSYI01000004.1:0-597 GCF_001023515.1 Diaphorobacter sp. J5-51
AACACGTTCGGCCAAGGAAGGTTGAGCGCTCGCTTGCCGCTCAATGGCAAGAGCTTGGGAGGCAGTATGCATTTGGGCCTGGCGCGCGCGCAGCTGCTTCCCCGCAGCGATGGATACCGCCGCTTCACTGGGTCACCAATTGACGCGCTGGTCTACCTCGTCGGGTTGAGCTGCCAGATCCCAATCCGGCTCGCCTTGCGCACCATCATCCACCGGCGCGTCGCAGCCCTCCCACAGCGGTGGCCCGCGTGCCGGGGTGATGTGCGGGGGGGCAGACTCCACCCCGATGTGGTTCAGGATGTGGCGGATTTCGGCGCTGTGGGTGATGAAGGCAATGATGCGCATCTGCCCACCGCACATGGGGCACAGCAGCGGAAATGCCTCGTAGATGCGGGCAATCAGCACCGCCCACAAGTAATGCGCCGCTCGCTTCGGGCGTGCTTCAGGTTCGGGTGTGGGTGTGGCCGCGTTGCCCGGCGCCGCCACCCCAGGTACGCCCGCGCCAGGTTGTGCAGTCTCCACCGTGGCTGGTTGCGACGCAGCAGGCTGAGCCAGCGCCGTTACCGCCGCTCTCAGCGGCGAGTTTGGTGCCAGCAC
>NZ_JSYI01000005.1:0-115052 GCF_001023515.1 Diaphorobacter sp. J5-51
GCGCCCGTGCGCGCGAGCACCGGAGCCCGCGGGAACCGCTCGCGCGCACGGTCGCGGATGACCAGCGAGCGCTGGGTCAGCAGCCGCTCGCTCGGCGTGCCTTCCAGTACGTATTCGGCATTGGGCTGGGCCACGCCATCGACCACGTGCGACAGCGCCACCGCCCGCCGCGCCTGCCCGGGGGCGGCCGGCAGGAAGCGGCCCACGCAGGCCACCTGGGCGCCCAGCGCCTCGGCCATGTGCTGCGCCAGATGATCGAAGAACGCCGCGCCCACGCCGGCCGAGACGGCGGTGGCCACCTTGACCAACGTGGCCTGCAGGCGCTGCTGCTCCGCGCGGGCACGCAGGTTCTCGATGCCGAACGCCAGGTCGGCGGCCATGGCCTCCAGCAACTGCGTCTCCTGCACCCCCAGGTGCAGCACCTCGGGCGCATACAGGTACAGCAGGCCGAAGGTGCGCTCGGCGTTGCGCAGCGGCAGGCACACCACGGCGTGAAAGCCCAACTGGGCCATGCGGTCCGCCAGGTGGCTGAAAGCCGGGCTGTGGTGCACGTCGTGCACGATCACCGTGCGGCCGGTGCGCACGCACACGCCTGCCGGGCCGTTGCCGCCCGGCTCCTGCGCCGACCAGCTCAGGTGCAGGTGTTCGGTGTAGTCATGGGCTTGGGCGACGCCCGCGTGCGCCACGGGCTCGATGCGCCTGTGCGCATCGTCGCGCGCCATGCCCACCCAGCCCATGCGGTAGCCGCCGATCTCCACGGCCACGCTGCACACGGCGTGCAACAGATCGGACTCGCTGGTGGCACGCACCAGTGTCTCGCTGCAAGCGCCGCGCATGCGCTTGGCCCGGTTGACGCGCGCCAGCTCGTCCTCGATACGGCAGCGCTCGGTCACGTCGCTGGCCAGCATCTGCCACGCCGGGCGCCCGCCGAAGTCCGTGTCGCCCACGACGACTTCCACGTCCAGGGCGGCGCCGTCCTTGCGTGCGTGGCGCCACAGCCGTGGTGCGGACGCGGGAGACCCGGGTGCATGGGCCTCGCGGCGCAGCATGTCGAGTGCGCAGGTGGCCGCGTCCTGGTTCTCCGCGGACCAGAGCGCGCGCAACTCCATGCCCAGCAGCTCCTGCTCCGCATGGCCGTAGTGGCGGACCATGGCGTGGTTCACCGCCAGCAGACGCAGGCTGTCGCGGTCGCAGACCCACATGGGCTGCGGATGTTCGGCAAAGAGCGTGCGGTACTGCTGCTCGGACGCACGCAGCTGCGCGTCCACGCGCCGCAATTGCAGCATGGCGCCCAGCGACTCGGCCAGGATGCGCAGGTGCAGCAGATGCTGCGCCTCCAGCGCTGCGCCCTGGGGCACCCTCACCTGGAGCAGGCCCGCGAGCAGCGCGCCGCTGCCCAGCGGCATGCTGACCCGCCGGTGGGGGGGCTGCGCACTTCCCACATCCTGCGCGGGGGCGTCCGTGGCTGCCTGTAGGCCCGCGCGTGCGGCTTGCTCCATGCCCTGCCAGGATGCGCAGGCGTCCAGCGGCACGCGGGTGCCGATCGCCGGCAGGGGCGGCGCGCCCACGCTGGCGCGCACGGCCAGCGCATCGTTTTCGCGCAACGCGATCATTGCCCCGACCGCGCCCGTGATCGCGCAGGCGGCTTGGGCGGCCTGCGCCAGGACGTGCTCCAGGGGCAGCTGCAGGTCCGTGATCAGTTGCTGGAGCTGCAGCAGGAGTGCATGCGCCGCCGCCTCGTCGTGCGCCTGCACCGCTGTGGCCCGGCCTCCTGCCTCGGCCGGGTGGGCTGACGGAGTTCCGGTGGAATCGCTGATAGGCATGGCGCGCTGCGTGTCATGCCCACGCGCGGCCGGGATGGCGCAGCGGGAAGGAGCGAGAGGCGGCCCGGGCCATGGCGCGCGTCAGGAGCCGCCCAGGCTGGCGCCGGCCAAGGGGCTCGGCGGTGGCGCGGCGGGGTGTCGGAAGAACATGGCGGACGCTTGTGGCCCGAAAGGCGGGCGGATGTGACTGATGGTACATGGGCGCCCTCCTTCTTTTCTGCCGCGACGGCGCCGGAGCGTGTCAGCCGCGCGTGCGGCGTTCGCGCACCGCCGCAGCCAGCTGCTGCAGTACCGGCACGGTCTGTGCGAAGCTGATGCAGGCGTCGGTGACCGACACGCCGGGTGTGAGCGGCTGGCCGTCCACGATGTCCTGGCGGCCCTCCTGCAGGTGGCTCTCGATCATCACGCCGGTGATGCGTGCATCGCCGGCGGCGATCTGCTGGGCCACGTCCTGCGCCACGTCGATCTGGCGGCGGTGCTGCTTGCTGCTGTTGGCATGCGACAGGTCGATCATCACCTGCGGGCGCTGGCCGGCCTTCTCCAGCATCTCGCAGGCGGCCTGCACGTCGGCCGCGCCGTAGTTCGGGGTCTTGCCGCCGCGCAGGATCACATGGCAGTCGTGGTTGCCGCGCGTCTCGAAGATCGCCGCCTGCCCCATCTTGGTCATACCCATGAAGGCATGCGGTGCCTGCGCGGCCTGGATGGCGTCGGCTGCCACCTTCACGCCGCCATCCGTGCCGTTCTTGAAGCCCACGGGGCAGGACAGGCCGCTGGCCAGTTGCCGGTGGCTCTGGCTTTCGGTGGTGCGCGCGCCGATGGCGCCCCAGCTCACCAGGTCGCTGATGAACTGCGGCGACAGCAGGTCCAGGAATTCCGTGCCCACGGGCAGGCCCAGCGCCAGCACGTCCAGCAGCAATGCGCGGGCGCGCTCCAGGCCTTCGTTGATGGCGAAGCTGCCGTCCAGGTGCGGGTCGTTGATGTAGCCCTTCCAGCCCACGGTGGTGCGGGGCTTCTCGAAGTACACGCGCATCACGATGAGCAGGTCCTGCGCCAGCGCATCCGCCTGCTCCTTCAACAGGCGCGCGTACTCCATGGCCTGGTCATGGTCGTGGATGGAGCACGGCCCCACCACGACGATGAGGCGGTCGTCCTGCCCGTGCAGCACGCGCGAGATGGCCACGCGGCTGCTTTCCACCAGCGTCTGCGCCGCATCGGGCGCGGGCTGCCATTCCTGCAGCAGCGCGGGCGTGATGAGCGGGCGCACGGCTTTGATGCGCAGGTCGTCGATGCGCGTGGTGTCGTGGGTGGTGAGCGGGGATGCGAGGCGTTCGGTCAGGGTCATGGTGCCCCGATTGTCGCGCTACCCGCGTGAGAGCCTGTCCGGGGAGTTCGGCGCCCTGCCCCGGCGGCAGGTGGCGGTGAAGGAAGGTAACACCGCCTGTGGCCGCCGCAAGCGGCGCCGTGGAAGTTCAGGGGCGCCGGAAGCTCGCGAACTGTTGCGACCAGTAGCGCGACTTCAGGTGGTCCAGGCGCACAGTGCCGCCGCTGGACGGCGCATGTACGAAGCGCCCCTCCCCCACGTAAATGCCGGCATGCGTGGGCCGGCCGCGGCCGAACACCACCAGGTCGCCCGTGCGCAGCTCGTCCGCGTCGATGGACTGGCCGAAGCCGCTCAACTGGGCCACCGTGCGCGGCGGGGCCACGCCCGCGCGGCTGGTGTACACGTAGCCGATGAGGCCGCTGCAGTCAAAGCCGCTGTCGGGCGTATTGCCGCCGTAGCGGTAGGGCGTGCCCACCAGTCCCAGGGCATGGATGGCGATGTCGCTCGACTGCTCGGGCGACAGGCGGGAATAGGCGGCGTTGCGCGAGGCAGACGTGGGCGGCGTGGTGCCGCAGCCCACCACCAGCAGGCTGGCCGCGAGCGTCAGGACGGGAAGGGCAAAGGCGCGCATGGGGGTCAAGCGTAGCAGCCGCGGCGCGATGGCGCAGCCAACACCCCGCGCCCGAACGCGCTTTCTCCTACTTTTGCAACGTTTTTTGGGGTCATTTTTTGCACTTTTCTCGGGGCGCCTCGCCGTGGGTGCATGCGCGAAGGGTGTGGGGCGCGATTGCAGCGACTGAGCCGCGCAGTACAAAAATTTGTACTAGTACAAACAATACAATGTGTGCATGCCATCGTTGTCTGTAGAAGGAAGCAATGCCAAAGACATTGCGGCAAGCCTTGAATATGCCATGCGCCGCGGCGCTCTGCCAAGTGGCGCCGCCCTGCCCTCGGTGCGCCATCTGGCCGCAGAACTGGGGGTGAATCCCAACACCGTCGCCGCCGCCTATGCGCGGTTGCGCAGCGCGGGCCGCGTGGTCACTGCGGGGCGCCGCGGCACCCGCGTATCGGGCGAGCCGCCCCGCCCTGCCCCTTCGTTCGCTCCGCCCGAGGGCCTGCGCGACCTGGCCAGCGGCCAGCCCGATCCTGCGCTGCTGCCGCGCCCCCGCGGCGCGGCCTGGGCCGCTGCGCTGGGGCAGCCGGCAGCGGTGCCGCATGCGCCGCAAGCGGTTGCTGGGGCGCTGCTGTCGCAGGCGCGCCCCTGGCTGGAGAGCCAGGGCCTGCCTGGCGATGCCGTGGGGGTCTTCTCGGGTGCGCTGGATGCGATCGAGCGCGCCCTGCGCCAGCATGCGCGCCCCGGCGACCGCGTGGCGGTGGAAGACCCGGGCTGGCCACCGCTGCTGGCGCTGCTGCACAGCCTGCGCCTGCAGCCCGTACCCCTGGCCGTGGACGCGCAGGGGCTGTGCGTGCCGGCAGCGGGCGTGTTGGCGCAGTGCTGCGCCGTGGTGGCCACGCCGCGCGCGCACAACCCCACGGGCGTGGCCCTGGATGCGGCCCGGTGGAAGGCGCTGCGCCGCCAATTGCGGGCCCATCCGCACACGCTGCTGATCCTGGATGACCACTGGGGCCTGCTGAGCCACGCGCCCCTGGCGATGGCCGGGGCCCTGCCGCCGCTGTGGCTGCATGTGCTGAGCGTGAGCAAGGCGTTGGGCGCAGACTGCCGCGTGGCCCTGGCCGCGGGCACGCCGGCGCTGGTGCAGGGCATGTGCGCACACCAGGCGCTGGGGCCGCGCTGGGTCAGCCACTGGTTGCAAGGGCTGGTGGCGCAGTTGTGGCGGCAGGCGGCGCAGGGGCGTGCGCGGGGCTCATGGCGCCATGCCGCAGCCCAGTACGCGGCCCGCCGCGCGGCGCTGACGGACGCGCTGCGCGGCCACGGGGTGGCGGCGCCCTGGCTGGAAGGCGAGGGCCTGCACGCCTGGGTTCCCGTGTCCGACGAAGCCGCGGCGGTGCAGGCCCTGGCGGCCGCGGGCTGGGCGGTGCAGGCGGGCGCGCCGCTGCGGCTGCACAGCGGGCAGGGTGTGCGCATCAGCCTGGGCGCCGTGGGCGTGCGCGATATGGGCCGGCTGGCGCGCGACCTGGCAGGGGCGCTGCGGCCTGCAGTGCGGGCGGTGTTTTAACGAACGCGAGCGCGCCGCGAATACGGCAGCGCTCCCGTGCTGCACGCCGCCCGCGATGGGGGAATGTTGTCAAAGTCCGCTTCTTGAAATGTCGCCTCTTGCGCGGAGGGAGGCGGTCCTTGGAACTGCCGCCACGTGGTCTGTGGTTGGCCTCTCTGCGGGCGACGAGCTAAGGGCTAAGGGCTACCTGTGGCGGGGCACGCCGCGGCTTGCGGCGCCCGCTCTCCGCTCCAGCAACGTGCGCAGGCAAGACAGACGCTCCTCGCGCAAAGTGCCCCCGCGCGGGCTGGGCGCGCCCGTCAATCCAGCGACAGCTCGCGGTGCTCGCCCAGCGGCTTGGGCTGCTCGCCGGTCAACGCGGCGGTGGCCAGTTGGTAGAGCTGGGAGAGCTTGCTGTCCTTCACGTCCCAGTATTCCGCATGCTCGATGCGGACGGCCAGCAGCACCAAGTTGGGATCGGTGGGACCGTCGGGGAACCAGGCCTTGGCCAGCGGCGTCCACAGTGCTTCCTTGCGCGCGGGGTCCTCGATGAAACCGGCCGTGCCCGACAGCGACACGTAGCAGTCTTCGCCCGGGTCGGCGTAGCTCAAATGCACCTGGCTGTCGGCCTGCAGGCGGCTGTGCAACTCGCTGCCGCGCGGGATGAAGAAGAACAGTTGACTCTGTGCATCGATGTCCTTGTTCAGCGTGGTCAGCGGGTGGGCATGCAGCCGGCCGTCGGCTGCGCGGTGGGCGAGCATGGCAAAGCGGATGTCCTTGATGCGGTTCCACAGCGTGGCGTGGGGGGAATCGTCGGGCATGGACATGGGAGAACCTCCGTGGGATGTAGGTAGGACGCAACGGCGCGGTGCGTCACGCACGCGCCGGGACGGGCATGCAACGCACTGTAGGGTGCGCTCGAGGTGCGCGGCGTCGGCCCCGGTCACGCCTGGATGTGCGCGCAATCCGACGCGCGGTATGAGTGGGAGAAGGATGAAAAATGCCCTGTAGCGCCCGCAACAAGGGCGGGGCAGCTACCCCATTTGCAACGCCGTTGGCGGCTGTTCGGCTGGCGCGGCCTGGCGGTGGTGCTGCAGCAGCTTGCCGATGGCAGGGCGTGCGCAGCGCTGCAACTGCATCAGCAGCGCGTGGTCCGGCCAGGCCAGGCCGAAGCGTTGGCACAGGTCACGCTGCATACAGGCCAGCAGCGCAGCGGCCATTTCCGCATCGGCCAGCGCGCGGTGGGCGCGTCCGGCGCGCGGCAGGCCGAGGTGGTCCGTGAGGCGGCCCAGGCTGTGGCTGGGCGCGTCGGGGTATACGCGGCGCGACAGCAGCACGGTGCAGGCGAACGGATGGGGCGCGCCGAGCCCGGCGTACTGCAATTCCGCCTGCCAGAACTTGCGGTCGAATGCGGCGTTGTGGGCCACCATGGGCGCGTCGCCCACAAAGCGCGCGGCCTCGCGCATCACTGCGGCGGCATCGGGGGCGGCTTCCACCATGGCATTCGTGATGCCGGTGAGCTGCGTGATGAAGGGCGGAATCCGCACGCCCGTGCGCATCAGGCTCTGGTAGCGGTCCACCACGCGGCCGCCTTCCATGAGCACGATGGCCACCTCGGTGGCGCGTGCACCCCGGGCAGGCATCATGCCGGTGGTTTCGAAATCGATGACGGCGATGGGGGCGGACGGCATGCGGGACGGCAGGAAACCGGCCCCGCGCACCCCGTGCGATAGGCACGGGCCACCGGCACCGGTGCGTAATCGTAGCCGCCACGCACGAAGCGCCGCCGCCCCCAAAAGTGCGGATGCCGGGCCACGCGGGCCCCGCAGGCCGGGCTCAGCCCGCGCCGCCCTGGTTCTTGCTGCCGCGGCGCGACTGCGCCTGGTTGCCGCTGCCCACCTGGTCCGTGCGGTCGCTGCGGCTGTCGGGCGTGCGACGCGCCTGGTTCAGGGCCGTGGGGGGCTGGTGCCCCTGCTGGTTGTGGTCGTTGGCCACCTTGTCGGTGGCGCCAGAGTTGTCGTTGGTGCGCTTCATGGCGGGCCTTTCAGAGATCGGTCCAGTCCACTCTAGGCAGCACGGCAGAGCGCGGGCGTCGGCGATGGGCCTGCCCGCCTGTGGGACGCGGCCCGACAGGCGATGCGGGAAGGGGTTAATGGTCCAATCGGGCTCCAGCGCTTATCCAGCAAGCGCCACCAGCTATACCAATAGGAGCAATCGGTCACCCTGCGGCCCGGCGCGCCAGCGTGAACGGCGGCAAGCCCTGCAGCAGCCGCTGGCCGTAGCCGGTGCGCACCAGGCGCTTGTCGTAGCAATACACGTGCGCGCGGTCTTCCTCGGTGCGGATGGCCCGGCCCACCCACTGCGCCAGGCGGATGGCGGTGGCCGGCACCACCAGTTCGCTGAACGGGTCGCGCCCGGCGCCGCGCAGCCATTCGGCGCGGGCCTCGCCCACGGGGTCGTCGGGCGGGGCGAAGGGCAGCTTGGTGATGAAGAGCGATTCGCACAGCCTGCCGGGCAGGTCCAGCCCCTCGCCGAAGGATTGCATGCCGAAGATGATGGAGGGCTGGCCTTCGGCCACGCGCTCGCGGTGGCGGGCCAGCAGCTGTGGGCGGGGCAGGGTGTTCTGCACCAGCACGGCGCTGCGCATGGCGGTGGGCAGCATGTCCACGGCCTGGCGCATCTGCTCGCGCGAGGTGAACAGCACCAGCGCGCCAGCCTCGACCAGGGCCAGGTCGGACAGCAGCGCGTCCACCATCTCGGCGGTGAAGGCCTGCGCATCGCGCGGCTCGGCGCGGGTCTCGGTGGCCACCAGCGTGCCCTGCAGCGCGTAGTCGAACGGGCTGGGCACGGCCAGCGTGGTCACGGCTTCGTCGTCGAACAGGCCCGATTCGCGCAGGAAGAAGTCGAACTGCCCGCAACTGGTGAGTGTGGCCGAGGTCAGCACCGCGCCGCGCACGGCGGACCACAGGTGGTTGCGCAACGTATTGCCCGGCAGCACGGGGCTGGCATGCGCGCGCACGACGATGAAGTCGCCCTCGACCTCCAGCGTGAACCACTTGGCGGCCGGCACCGCGCCCTCGGGCGCGTCCTGCAGCAGCAGCTGGGCGGCCGCGTGCACGGCCTCCAGCCGCGGCGCCAGCACGCCGATCTGCGCATACAGCTGCGACAGGCGCCGCGCCTCGTCGGGCTTGTCGCGCATTTCGCTGCGCAGGGCCTTGGAAATGGCGCGCAGGGCGTTCAGGAAGCCCTCGGCGTGGTGCGCGGCCTGGCTGAAGGGCTCCACCAACGCTTCGGGCAGCACACCGCCGGCCACGCGGGCGCGCGTGGGCAGGCTGGATGCGAACTGGCGGCGCCCCGGCACGGGCGCACGCAGTTGCTCGCCATACACGTCCATCACCAGGCGCGCGGCATCCTGCAGCGCGGCGCGCAGGCGCGCGGCGTGGTTGGGAATGTCGGCGATGTCCTCGACCTCCACCAGCTGGCCGATGCGCAGCGCGCGGCTGGCCAGGCGGTCGATCCAGGTCAGGCGCGAGAGGTCGGCCTCGCAGGCGAACTGGTCGAGCGCGGTGGCGGGCAGGTGGTGGGCCTCGTCGATCACCAGCAGGCAGTTGTCCAGCTCGGGCAGCAGACGCGCGCCCAGGGACGACAGCAGCAGGTCGTGGTTGGCCACGATGACCTGCGCGGCCACGAGCTGCTTGCGCCGCTCGTAGTAGGTGCACTGGTTGAACACCGGGCAGTGCTTGCCGGTGCAGGAACTGGCCTCGGCCGCCACGGGACTCCAGGCCTCGGGCTCGGGCGGCGTAGCGAGCGTGTCGCGGTCGCCGTCCCATTCGCTGGTCGCCAGCGCGTCGGCCATGCTGGCGTAGAACTTCATGCGCGCCTCGGACTCGTGGCGCGGGCGCTTGCCGCGCTGCTCGGCCTCCTCGTCGGCGAACAGGTCGTCGTCGGGCAGGTCGCCGTTACCGCCCGGGCCGGCCGCGCCGCCGCCGGCCAGGCGCTCCAGCTTGAGCTTGCACACGTAGCGCCCGCGCCCCTTGGCCAGCGCGAACTGGAAGGGTTGCTCCATGCGTGCGGCCAGGGCCGGCAGATCCTTGTGCACCAGCTGCTCCTGCAGCGCCACGGTGGCGGTGGAGATCAGCACCCGCGTGCCGCGCGCCAGCGCCATCGCGATCGCGGGCACGCTGTAGGCCAGCGACTTGCCCACGCCCGTGCCGGCCTGCACCACGGCAATCGCGCGCTGGGGCAGGGCATCGTCGTCCTCCAGCTTGCCCAGCTGCGCCTGGCTGAAGGTCTGGGCCACCTGCTCGGCCATGCGCCGCTGGCCCTCGCGCACGCGAAAGCCGGCCGTGGACTGGACCACCGCCTCGAACGATTGCAGGGCCTGGGCGGCCCACTCTGTGGAAGACATGGAAGGGAGATCAGGCGCGGGGCCGGCTTTGCGGGGCGTGCCACTGTAAATGCATCCAGGCATGTTAGCCGAAGCGGGTTGGGCACTGCTCAGGGCCGGCTATACACCCCTGGCCGTGCCCCCCAGGTGATGCGTGGTCGCCCGTGCGCTTAACGCTGATGCCGTCGTCCGCCCCCGGCCTACGCGGAACCGGGCGGGGTCTGCCTAGCATGGGGCGATCTGCCTTGCAGGCAAACGAGAGGTTCCCCATGCCATCCCATCGCGATACCCCGTCCCCTTCCAATGCCCCGGGCGCCGCGCCGCCGTCGCCGGGCGAGCACACCGATGTCCACGAACAGGGCGTGGACCTGCAGACCCCGCCCCAGCAGGAACGCGCCGCCGGCACCCCCGCCGCGCCCAAGCTGCCGCACGAGCGGGACCAGTCCGTCACCATGACCGGCGGCGAGCGCCATCCCGAGGTCGAGCAAGCCCACCGCGACGTGGAACGCGGCCTGCAAGACACCGACCGTGGGCCGCCCGCCGACCGCACCTATCGCAAGCTCAAGGACTCGGAATAGCTATTAAAAACGTAGCTGTCAGCGCTTGATGGTAAAGCGCTAACACCTGTTTTTATTGTTCATCTGTGAGGGCGCTGCACAGCTCCACGCGCAGCCGCCGCACCTGCGCACCCGTGTGCGTCTGCAACCGCGCCGTGGCCTCTGCGGCCAGCGCATCGGGCGTCGGCGCGGTGAGCAGCAGCAACTCGGGCGCTCCGCCCGGTGTGGCGGGTGCCGCCCACGTGCGGCGCCGCACCCTGACGCCCTCGCGCGCCAGCGCCCGTAGCACTGCCGTTTCGCACAGGGCCGCACCGGGCAGCAGGCGCAGCAGGTGCGGGGTCTTCACTGGGGCCATCGGCAGTACGGCGGGGGCGTCGCCCGCGCGGCGGTGGGTGCCCAGTGTGGGCACGCCAGGGCCCGTGGGTGTCGGGGAAGAAACGGCCGGCAGGCGCGCCAGGTCGATCAGGTCCGCCAGCACGGCGCTCGCCGTGGGCTCGCCGCCGGCGCCCGCGCCGCTGAAAAAGGCGCTGCCGGCTGCGTCGCCGCGCACCAGCAGCCCGTTGGTCGCGCCGTCCAGCAGCGCCAGCGAATGCCGCGCGGGCACCAGGGCCGGGTGCACGCGCAGCTGGATGGCCACGCGGCCCTCGCACTCCTGCTGCTCGGCCACGGCCAGCAGCTTGACGGCGTAGCCCAGATGCGCGGCGGCGGCCACGTCGCCCCGCTGCAGGTCGCGGATGCCCTCGACGTGCACGGCGTCCAGCCGCACCGGCATGCCGAACGCGTTGGCGGCCAGCAGCGCCAGCTTGTGCGCGGCGTCGGTGCCGTCCACGTCGAAGGCCGGATCGGCCTCGGCATAGCCCAGTGCCTGGGCTTCGGTGAGCGCGGCGGCAAAGCCGAGGCCCGCCGCCTGCATGCGCGTGAGGATGTAGTTGCTGGTGCCGTTGAGCACGCCTGCCAGCGCGGTGATGCGGTTGGCCGCCAGCCCTTCGCGCAGCGCCTTGATCACGGGCACGCTGCCGGCCACGGCCGCTTCATAGGCCAGCACCCGGCCGTGGCGCGCGGCAGTCTGCGCCAGCGCCTCGCCGTGCGTGGCCAGCAGGGCCTTGTTGGCGGTCACCACATGCTTGCCATGCACCAGCGCGGCCTGCACCCAGTCGCGTGCGGCGCCCGTGCCGCCGGCCAGCTCCAGCACCACGTCCACACCGGGGTCGGCGGCCAGTTGCAGCGGGTCGGTCAGCAGGCGCACGCCGGGCGCGCCGTCCAGCGCCGCAGCGGCACGCGCGGTGTTGCGCGCGGCGACCGCGACGATCTCGATGGCGCGCCCCGCGCGTGCGTTGATGAGGTCCCGGTTGCGCCGCAGCACCCGCCACACGCCGCTGCCCACGGTGCCGGCGCCGATCATGCCCACGCGCAGGGCAGGGGGCGGGGCCGGGGCGCGGCGCGCACTGGCGTGCACCTCGGGCGAGGGGCTGAGCTGGGGTTCTACGAACATGTCTTTCTCCAAACACGGGCTGCAAAAGCCCACAAAAAAACCCAGCGGCCGGGGCTGGGTTTCGTTCGGAGGGGGAAGAAGACACCAGGGGGCCGCCGGTGCGGCCACCCTGCGCGTGCGCTAGGTCGCCGCGGTGGTCATGGTGGTAATCATTCGTGCGTTCACGCCCGATGCGCAGGCCCGCGCCGCGCCGGTGGCGGGGGTGCGTGGGTCGGAGCAAAGCAGTGTGAACAGCATGCGTGCAGTGTAGCGCAGGTGACGGTGCAGCGTGCTCTGCTCTTGTTTTGATAGCTGCTAGCGCTTGATGGATAAGCGCTAGAGGCGGTTTTGGTTTGAATGCCTCGGGATGGGAATCAGCAACCGACGGCCTGGCCGTCGCGCCGGTGGTCGGAGCCCGCGGCGTAGGCGTAGCCGGTGCCGGGCGTGGCCTCCAGCCGGCGGATGATCTGCGCGCTGCCGAATTCCAGGCTGCCGGGCGCGGCCACCTGCGGGTCGTGCCCCAGCGCGCGCAGGCCTTCCACCACGGCGGCGGGCACGGTGTGTTCCAGCGTGAGCGCACCCGCGTCGTTGATGCGCCAGCGCGGCGCGTCGGAGCAGGCCTGGGGGTTCAGGCCCTCCACGGCCTCGCGCAGCACCATCTGCACATGGCCCTGGGCCTGCATGTTGCCGCCCATCACGCCAAAGGCCATGTGGGGCTGGCCGCCGCGCGTGACGAAGGCCGGGATGATGCTGTGCATGGGCCGCTTGCCGCCCGCCACCTGGTTGGGGTGGCCCGGCGTGGTGACGAAGCCCATGCCGCGGTTGTGCAGCGCGATGCCCGTGCCCGGCACCACCACGCCCGAGCCGAAGCCCTTGAAGTTGGACTGGATGAACGACACCATGCGCCCCTCGCTGTCGGCTGTGCACAGGTACACCGTACCGCCGCTGCCGGGCTGGCCGGCGGGGTACTGGCCGGCGCGCTGCGGGTCGATGAGTGCGGCGCGCTGGCGCAGGTAGGCCGGGTCCAGCAGCTGCGCGGGGGTGAGGCGCATGTGGGCCGGGTCGGCCACGTGGGCGTACAGGTCGGCAAAGGCCACGCGCATGGCCTCGATCTCCAGGTGCATGCGCGCGGCCGAGCCCGCTGCGGTGCTGCGGTAGGGCAGATGTTCCAGCAGGCCCAGCGCCATCAGCGCGGCGATGCCCTGGCCGTTGGGCGGAATCTCATGCACCGTGCGGTCGCCAAAGGGCACGCTGATGGGCTGCACCCATTCCACGGCGTGCGCGGCCAGGTCCTCCAGCGCCAGGCCGGCGCCGTGCTGGCGCGCGTAGTCGGCCATGGCCTGCGCCAGCCGGCCGCGGTAGAACGACGCGCCGCGCGTGCGGGCGATGTCCGCCAGCGTGTCCGCCTGGTCGGCAAAGCGCCAGATCTCGCCCGCCTGCGGCGCGCGCCCGCCGGGTGTGAAGGCCTCGAAGCCCGGCTGGCCCTTGAGGTCGATGGCCGCTTGCGCCCACTGGCGCGCGATCACCGGGCTGACGGGAAAGCCGTCGCGCGCGTGGCGGATGGCGTCGGTGAACAGGTCTTCGAAGGGCAGGGCGCCAAACCGCTCGGACAGTGCCACCCAGCCCGCCACGCCGCCGGGCGTGGTCACCGTGTCCCAGCCGATGCGCGGCATTTGCGGCAGGTGGGCAAAGCGTTCGGCCGACCAGGCGCGCGGCGCGCGGCCCGAGGCGTTCAGACCGTGCAGTGCGGCGCCGTCCCACACCAGCGCGAAGGCGTCGCCGCCAATCCCGTTCATCACCGGCTCCACCACCGTGAGCGTGATGGCCGCGGCCAGGGCCGCGTCGATCGCATTGCCGCCGCGCGCAAACGCCGCCGCGCCGGCCTGCGCGGCCAGCGGCTGGGAGGTAGAGACCACGTTGCGCGCCAGCACGGGCTGGCGGCCGGAGGGGTAGGGGAGTTGCCAAGTCATGGAGGCCGATCTGGAAGGGAAAGGAATGCCGGGTCGATTGTGCCGCCGTGAAGGCGCCGCCCTACTGCGTGGAATTGCGCACCATGCGGATCGCATCGAACGGGCAGCGCAGCGCACACAGCGCGCAGCCGGTACAGCCCGGCGCGTCATGCAGCACCGAGCGTTTGGGGCCGAAGCGCTCCGGTCCCTGCACCTGCAGCGACAGCACATGCGGCGGGCACACGCCCACGCACCAGCCGCAGCCGGTGCAGCGCTGCGGGTCGATCGCGGGCAGGGCCTTGCGCGGGGCGGTCATCGGCGCAGCATGCCACGGCGGGCGCTACAGTGCGGGGCTTATGGCTGAATCCGCTGTTTCCATCACCCGCCACCTGCGCATCCACGGCCTGGTGCAGGGCGTGTATTACCGCAAATCCATGACCGAAGCCGCGCGCCGCCTGGGCGTGCAGGGCTGGGTGCGCAACCGCCAGGACGGCACCGTGGAAGCGCTGGCCAGCGGCGCCGCGTCGGCCGTGCAGGCGTTGATCGACTGGGCCCACGAGGGTCCGCACGCCGCGCGGGTGGAGCGTGTGGAGGTGGCAGAGGCGCCCGCCTGCGACGCCCAAGGGTTTGAGCAGCGCGAGACGGTTTAAGCCAAATCGGCCTCTAGCGCTTATCCAGCAAGCGCTTGCAGCTATGGAAACAGGAGCTTGCCGGCGGCGGCCGTTCCGACTGGGCGTCAGGCGAGCTGCCGCAGCAATTCCAGCGCGCCGGCCGGTGCCCGCTCCTTGGCGCCGTTGATGAAGTACACGAATACGTCGCGCGGCCGCTCGCCGCCGGTCCAGGTGCGCACACCGGCGGCCCATTGCGCGATGGCCTCGAGCGTGTAGCCGGTGGGGATGTCGGCCTGGCTGCGCATCAGCCGCAGGTAGGCAAAGTCGGCCTCGGCGTCGGCTATCGCGGGGAATTTCTCGGAGTCCGTGCACACCGGCATGCAGCCGTAGCGGCGTGCCAGGGCGATGAAGGCCGGCGTGGCAAAGCTCTCGTGCCGCACGTCCAGCGCATGGCGCAGGCGGCGCCCATCCACTTCGCGCGGCAGCAGCGCCAGGAAGGCCTCGAAGTCCTCGGGCTCGAACCGCTTGCTGGGCATGAACTGCCAGACGATGGGGCCGAGCTTGCCCTGCAACTGCGTAATGCCGCTGTCCACGAAGCGCGCGATCGCATCACCCGCCGTGGCCAGCACCCGCCGGTGCGTCACCAGCCGGTGGGCCTTGAGCGAGAACATGAAGCCGTCGGGCGTTTCGTCGTGCCACTTGGCGAAGGTGGCGGGCTGGAAGGTGCTGTAGAACGTGCCGTTGACCTCGATGGCCGTGAGCTGGCGGCTGGCGTAATGCAGTTCCTTGGCCTGCGCCAGGCCCGGCGGGTAGAAGCTGCCGCGCCAGGGCGCGAAGGTCCAGCCGCCGATGCCGACGCGGATGTGCGGGCGGCCGGTGGCGCTGTCCACGGCAGCGCCGCTCACTGCACCAGCGTGGCGCTGAGCGTGATCTCCGGCACCGCGGCCAGCGCCTTGGACAAGGGGCAGTTGGCCTTGGCGTCGGCGGCCAGCTTCTGGAAGGTGGCCTCGTCCATACCCGGCACCTTGGCCTTCAGCGTGAGCGCGATGCGGTCGATGAGAAAACCCTCGCCCTGCTGGGTCAGACGCACGCTGGCCGTGGTGTCGACGCGCTCGGTGACGAAGCCGGCCTTGTCCGCCGCGAACGAGAAGGCCATCGTGAAGCAGGCGGCATGCGCCGCGCCCAGGATTTCCTCGGGATTGGTGCCCCTGCGGTCGTCGCCAAAGCGGCTGGCAAAGCCATAGGGGTACTTCTGCAGCGCTTCGGTCTCGGTGCTGATCTGGCCCTGGCCGGCCTTGCCGCCGCCTTCCCAGTGAACGCTGGCCTTCTTCTCGGACATGGGAACCTCCACAGTGTGCAAAGACGCCCATGACACCATGCCGCGCGCGCGGCGCAGGTGGGCGGCCGCTGGCTTGCGGCGTGGGTCGTGTCCTACAGCGTGGTGGTCAGCCGCGGCGCTGCCGCTCGCGCGCGCCGTAGGCGCAGTAGCCGGGCTTGGGGCTTTTCTTCTGCGGATGCAGGCGGCAGGTCTCGGGCCGCTGCTCGTACACCGTGCACAGGCGCGTGGTGGCGTCCAGGAACTGGCAGTCGCCATTGGCGCGCCGCGCCAGGGTGAAGAGGGTGTTCTTGTGGTTGAAGTGGTCGATCAGCCGCGCCTTCTGCAGCCGTTTGGCGATGTGGCGGGGCTCTTCATGCTCGGCCTCGAAGGCGTCCACCAGGCCCAGGCGCACCAGGTCGGACAGCTGCACCTCCAGCGGCATGGTGCAGCAGTTGGCCGCGCAGCTCTCGCACAGGCCCGCGCGGTAGCGGGTCCAGGTGTCGACGCGGTCCACGTCGACGATGGCGATGGGGGATCTCATGGTGCGGGCGTGCAGGGCTGCGGGGCCAGCGGCCGGGCCTGCGCCGCCAGCGCGTGCAGCTCGTCGCCCGTGAGGCGGTAGCGGATCCATTCGCTCTGCGGGCGCGCGCCCAGGCTGTCGTACAGCGCGATGGAGGGTGTGTTCCAGTCCAGCACGCTCCACTCGAAGCGCCCGCAGTCGTGGTCCACGGCGATGCGGGCCAGTTGCCGCAGCAGCGCCATGCCTGCGCCCTTGCCGCGGTGCTCTGGCGAGACGTACAGGTCTTCCAGGTACAGGCCGTGGCGGCCCTGCCAGGTGGAGTAGTTGAAGAAGTACACCGCGAAGCCCACGGCGGTGCCGCCGGCCTCGCAGATCAGGCCGTGCACCTTGGGGTTGGCGCAGAACAGCGTGCGGTGCACGTGCGCGGGCGTGGCCAGCGCCTCATGCTCCGCTTTTTCATAGATCGCCAGTTCCCGCACGAAGTGCAAGATCAGATCGGTGTCGGCAATGGTGGCGGGGCGGATGGTCAAGACGGTCATAACTGCCAACGGCTTTGGTGCAGCAGAAGTTCATTAAAAACGCAATGGTGTGGAGGGCTGCAGCCGATGCATTGCTGCCGGTTGCTTTTTGATAGCCTTGGCCTGCCATGCAGCGGTGGTGTTCTTCACGGTAGACAATAACAACTCAAACGCTGAAATTCCTCAAAAAATGATCGATTGGGTCCCTGTAGTCTTCATCACGTTCAAGGTGCTCGTCTTCGGCACGTGCATGTTCTTTGCCATCAAATGGCATTACGACCAGGGGAACAAAGGAACGGACAGGCGCGCGCTGCTGCGCACGAGCGGCAAGGTCGTTGCCGTTTTCATGCTGGCGCTGCTGGCGGTGTTGCTCTTCACCTTCGGCCTTTCCAGGATGCTCGGTATGGATTTGCGCCTTCCGTGACGGCAACGACTGGCACGGCAGCCGGGATTGCCTTGCGGGGTGATCGATAAAAACGTTTTGTCTCCAGCGATGAAAAAGCCATGGATGTTGGTCCATGGCTTTTTCTCACTGACGGCGCCCCAATCGTCGGGGGATGGGCCCTTTACAGCAACGATCAGACGTCGATGTTGCCCGCGCGCAGCGCATTGGTCTCGATGAAGTCGCGGCGGGGCTCGACCTCGTCGCCCATCAGCATGGTGAACACACGATCGGCCTCGATGGCGTCGTCGATCTGCACGCGCAAGAGGCGGCGCACCTCGGGGTCCATGGTGGTTTCCCACAGCTGCTCGGGGTTCATCTCGCCCAGGCCCTTGTAGCGCTGGCGGCTGGTGGTGCGCTCGGCTTCGCTGATCAGCCAGGCCATGGCCTGGCGGAAGTCGCCCACCTTTTCCTCCTTGGCCTTCTCGCCCTCGCCACGCGTGACCTTGGCGCCTTCCTGGATCAGCCCGCGGAAGCTCTCGGCGGCCTGGGCCAGGGCGGCGTAGTCGTCGCCGGCCACGAAGTCCTGCGTGATCAGGCTGCTCTTGATGTTGCCATGGTGGTGGCGGCTGATGCGCAGGATGGGCTTGTCGGTGCGCGGGTCGATCTCGCCCGCCACATCGGCGGGCACGCCGNTGGCCTGCAGCTGCACGGCGCTGGCCTCGGCGTCCTGCAGGGTGTCCAGGTTGAAGACCACGCCGTCGGCCACGGCGCGCAGCGCCTCGGCATCCATGAAGGCGGACAGGCGCGCGATCACCTGCTCGGCATACTGGTGCGTGCGCGCCAGCTGGGCCAGTTCGTCGCCGGCCAGCGTGCGGGGCTGGTCGCCGCCGGTGGTGATGCTGGCGTGGTTCAGCGCCACGCGCAGCAGGAAGGTGTCCAGCGCCGCGGCGTCTTTCAGGTACAGCTCTTCCTTGCCGTTCTTCACCTTGTACAGCGGCGGCTGGGCGATGTAGATGTGGCCGCGCTCCACCAGCTCGGGCATCTGGCGGTAGAAGAAGGTCAGCAGCAGCGTGCGGATGTGGGCGCCGTCCACGTCGGCGTCGGTCATGATGATGATGCGGTGGTAGCGCAGCTTGGCCACGTCGAAGTCGTCAGCGCCGCTCTTGCCCGATTCCACGGCGGCCTTGCCGATGCCGGTGCCCAGGGCGGTGATGAGGGTGACGATTTCGTTGCTGGACAGCAGCTTCTCGTAGCGCGCCTTCTCCACGTTCAGGATCTTGCCGCGCAGCGGCAGGATGGCCTGGAACTTGCGGTCGCGCCCCTGCTTGGCGGAGCCGCCGGCGGAGTCGCCCTCGACGATGTAGATCTCGCACAGCGCCGGGTCTTTCTCCTGGCAGTCGGCCAGCTTGCCGGGCAGGCCCATGCCGTCCAGCACGCCCTTGCGGCGTGTCATCTCGCGTGCCTTGCGCGCGGCCTCGCGCGCACGGGCGGCCTCGACGATCTTGCCGCAGAGGATCTTCGCGTCGTTCGGTTTTTCTTCCAGATAGTCGGTGAGCGCCTTGGCGACGATGTCCTCGACCGGCGCGCGCACTTCGGAGCTGACCAGCTTGTCCTTGGTCTGGCTGCTGAACTTGGGTTCGGGCACCTTCACGCTCAGGACGCAGCACAGGCCTTCGCGCATGTCGTCGCCGGAGACCTCGACCTTGGCCTTCTTGGCCAGCTCGTTCTGCTCGATGTACTTGCCGATCACGCGCGTCATCGCCGCGCGCAGGCCGGTCAGGTGCGTGCCGCCGTCACGCTGCGGGATGTTGTTGGTGAAGCAGAGGACTTGCTCGTTGTAGCCGTCGTTCCACTGCATGGCGACTTCCACGCCGATCTCGGTGCCGGGAATGCCGCCGTAGCTTTCGGCCGGGCGCACCCCCGTGGCATGGAAGGGGGTGGGGTGCAGCACCTTCTTGGTGCCGTTGATGAACTCGACGAAGCCCTTGACGCCGCCGGCGCCGGAGAAGTCGTCTTCCTTGCCGGTGCGCTCGTCGATGAGGCGGATGCGCACGCCGTTGTTCAGGAACGAGAGCTCGCGCAGGCGCTTGGCGAGGATCTCGTAGTGGAAGTCGTTGTTTTCCTTGAAGATCTCGGTGTCGGGCAGAAAGCGCACCTCGGTGCCGCGCTTTTCCGTGGGGCCGATGACCTTCATGGGCGAGACCTCGACCCCGTCCACGACCTCGATGAGACGGTTCTGCACCACGCCCTGGGCGAATTCAAGCTGGTGTGTCTGCCCGTCGCGGCGCACGGTCAGGCGCAGCTTCTTGGACAGCGCGTTCACGCAGGACACGCCCACGCCGTGCAGGCCGCCCGAGACCTTGTAGCTGTTCTGGTTGAACTTGCCACCGGCGTGCAGTTCGGTCAGCGCGATCTCGGCGGCCGAGCGCTTGGGCTCGTGCTTGTCGTCCATCTTCACGCCGGTGGGAATGCCGCGGCCGTTGTCCACCACGCTGATGGAGTTGTCGGTGTGGATGGTGACGACGATGTCGTCGCAGTGGCCGGCCAGGGCCTCGTCGATGGAGTTGTCCACCACCTCGAAGACCAGGTGGTGCAGGCCTGTGCCGTCCGACGTATCGCCGATGTACATGCCCGGACGCTTGCGCACGGCCTCCAGGCCCTCCAGGATCTGGATGGCGCCCTCGCCGTAGCCGTCGCTGCCGGCGACCGATGCGACGGGCTGCTCGGCCGGGGCGGAAATGGGCTGTTCGGGGGCGGGCTGCGATTGCTCTGCGGTCATGAAAGGGCTGCCTTCGGTCCAGGCGCACCGGCACGGCGTGCCGGCGGCCTTATAGGAATCAAATGTGCCGCTAGCGCCCATCCATCAAGCGCTAACAGCTATCAAAATAATAGTATGTCAGATGCGCATGGGCATCACGACGTACTTGAAATGCTCGTTGTCGGGGATGGTCATCAACGCGGAGCTGTTGCCGTCGGCCAGGTCGACCTTCACCATGTCCTGGCCCATGTTGGCCAGGGCGTCGATGAGGTAGCTGACGTTGAAGCCGATCTCGATGGCGTCGCCGCCGTAGTCGATGTCCAACTCGTCCACCGCCTCTTCCTGCTCGGCGTTGTTCGACGCCACACGCAGCAGGCCGGGTTCAATGTTCAGGCGCACGCCCTTGAACTTGTCGCTGGTCATGATGGCCGTGCGCTGCAGGCTGGCCAGCAGCGGGGCGCGGCCCAGGGTCACGCTGTTGTGGTGGTTCTTGGGAATCACGCGGTTGTAGTCGGGGAACTTGCCTTCCACCAGCTTGGTGACGAACTCCATGCCGCCGAAGCTGAACTTGGCCTGGTTGTTGGCGAACTGCATCTCGATGGCGCCCTCGGCGTCCGACAGCAGACGCTGCAGCTCCAGCACGGTCTTGCGCGGCAAGATGACCTCCTGCTTGGGCACTTCCACGTCCAGCTGCGCGCTGGCGAACGCCAGGCGGTGGCCGTCGGTGGCGACCAGCGAGAGCGTCGTGCCCTCGGCCACGAACAGGATGCCGTTCAGGTAGTAGCGGATGTCCTGCACCGCCATGGCGAACGACACCTGCCCCAGCAGGCTCTTCAGGACCTTCTGCGGCACGCTGAAGGCGGGGCCGAAGCTGGCGGCCTCCTGCACCAGCGGGAAGTCCTCGGCCGGCAGCGTCTGCAGCGTGAATCGGCTCTTGCCGCCCTTCAGGATCAGCTTGGACTGGTTGGACTCCAGGCTCACCGTCTGGTCGGAGGGCATGGTCTTCAGGATGTCGATGAGCTTGCGCGCACCCACCGTGGTGGTGAAGTCGCCCGTGTCGCCGCCCAGCTCGGCCGTGGTGCGAATCTGGATCTCCAGGTCGCTGGTGGTGAGCTGGATGGCATTGCCTGTCTTGCGCAGCAGCACGTTGGCGAGGATGGGCAGCGTGTGGCGGCGCTCGACAATGCCGGCAACCGATTGCAGAACGGCGAGAACCTTGTCTTGTGTGGCCTTCAGGACAATCATGTCGTCAACCTTTGGTGGTTTTTGGGGATAGGTGCGCAGACGGCGGCATGGGCAGTGCCCCCTCCCGGGCCGTCCAACGCGCCATTTTGCCCGCGAACGGGCGTGCTTTTGCGGGGGGCGGTCCTTTTCGCTCCATGGGGCGCGTCAACCCTTCAGCGTCTGCTCGAGCACGTGCAGCTGCTGGTTGAGTTCGGTGAGCTGCTGGCGTTCGGCGCCAATCTTGCGCACCGCGTGCAGCACCGTGGTGTGGTCGCGCCCGCCGAACAGCTCGCCGATCTCGGGCAGGCTCTTTTGCGTGAGCTCCTTGGCCAGGTACATGGCGATCTGCCGCGGGCGGGCGATGCTGGCCGGGCGCTTCTTGCTGTACATGTCCGCGACCTTGATCTTGTAATAGTCGGCCACGGTCTTCTGGATGTTTTCCACCGAGATCTGCCGGTTTTGGATCGACAGCAGGTCGCGCAGCGCCTCGCGCGCGAGTTGGATGGAAACTTCCTTCTGGTTGAAGCGGCTGTAGGCCAGGATCTTGCGCAGCGCGCCTTCGAGTTCACGCACGTTGGAGCGCACATTCTTGGCCACGAAGAAGGCCACCTCTTCGGGCATCTCCGACCCTTCAGCGCGCGCCTTGTTGATCAGGATGGCCACGCGCATTTCCAGCTCGGGCGGCTCGATCGCCACCGTCAGCCCAGAGTCGAAACGCGAGACCAGCCGCTCGTGGATGTTGGCCAGACCCTTGGGATAGGTGTCCGAAGTCATCACGATGTGGCTCTTCTTGGCCAGCAGCGCCTCGAAGGCGTTGAAGAATTCTTCCTGCGTGCGGTCCTTGTTGGCAAAGAATTGCACGTCGTCGATCAACAGCAGATCGAGCGAGTGGTAACGCTCCTTGAAGTCGTCGAAGGTACGGCGCTGGTATGACTTGACCACATCCGAGACGAACTGCTCCGCATGGATGTAGAGAACCTTGGCGTCGGGACGGTCCTGCAGCAGCTTGTTGCCCACGGCATGCACCAGGTGGGTCTTGCCCAAGCCCACGCCGCCATAGATGAACAGCGGGTTGTACAAGTGGCCGGGCGAGCCGGCCACGTGCATCGCCGCCGAGCGCGCCATGCGGTTGGCCGTGCCCTCCACCAACGTCTCGAAGGTCAACGCCGGGTTCAGGCGCGTGCGGAAGGCGCCGGCAGGCGCCTCGTCGGCCGTGGGGTGGGCGGACGGTGCATCGCCGGTGGCGGGGGTGTCTGGCGCCGTGGGACGGACGTAAGTCCTGACAACGGATTCCCGCTGAGCAAGCGCTAACTCCAGTGTAACCGGTTGGCCGTATAGCCCTTCCAGCAGGGCCGAGATGCGGCCGGCATACTGTGCGCGGATCCAGTCGAGCTTGAAGCGGTTGGCCACCAGCAGGGTGACCTTGGAAAAATCGGGGGCGACCTGGGCCACCAGGGGCTTGATCCAGGTGTTGAATTGCTGTTCCGGGAGGTCCTGCGCCAGCTGCTCGGCGCAGGCCTGCCACAGACCCTGGCCGGCGCTGGCGCCGTCGCTGTCGTGGCTGGAGGAGTGAAGTCCCTCGTTCATTTCAGGTGATTCTTGTTGTGGATAGGAGGAACGCTACAAGGCCCGCGATTCTAGCTTGTCAAGGAGTTATCCACAATCTGAGCGAGGCGGTAAGGGGGCATGTGCGGGCGTACATGCACTGGACTGCAAAGTAAGCCGAGACGCCCCAGGCATTGCCAGGATTCACCGAGCCTGCAATAATCCGCGGTTTCCCTGAATGGTGTTCAGGGTGATCAAGCCCGGGCGGCTGCTTTTCGCGCATTCCATGCAGGATGCAGCAGGCCCGGCGGGTGCTGCCGATCGAAGCCGCGCCCGTAACTGAACCTTCAAGGATCGAGAACATGAAACGTACTTACCAGCCCTCCAAGACGCGCCGTGCGCGCACCCATGGCTTCCTCGTGCGCATGAAGACGCGCGGCGGCCGTGCCGTCATCAACGCTCGCCGCGCCAAGGGCCGCAAGCGTCTGGCCGTCTGAGGCCGGGCCGCTCGGCTTTCGGCCGCTTACGGGTTTGCACCGCCAGTTCCCTGCCGGGGACGCTGCACCCATGCATCGGCTGAAAACGCGCCCCCAGTTCCAGGCAGCCATGGCGGGAGGCACCGTCTCCCGCACGGCGCACTTCGCACTGCACCGGCTGGGTTTGCCGCCGGTGGCAACCGATGGAGTTCCGCCAGCCACAGGGCCCGATTCCTCGCCGCAGGCGCAGGGATCGCAGGCCCTGTTTCTCGTTGGAGGGCAGGCGGGCGGCGTGTGGCTGGGCGCCATGGTGCCCAAGCGCTGGGCCCGCCGCGCAGTCACGCGCAACACCATCAAGCGCCAGATCTACGCCGTGGCCAGCGGGTTCGAGGCGCGCATGCCCAGCGGCGCGCACGTGGTGCGCCTGCGCATGGGCTTTGATCGCAAGCAGTTCGTGAGCGCCACCTCCGAGGCTTTGAAGCAAGCCGTGCGCGCCGAACTGGAACAGCTCTTTGCCGCGGCCGAACGCCGCAGTAGGGCGGCCGCGACAGGGGCGCGACCATGATGCGCGCGCTGCTCATGGGGCTGGTGCGCGGCTACCGGCTGCTGCTAAGTCCCTGGATCGGGTCGGCCTGTCGCTTCGAGCCCACCTGCTCGGTGTACTCTCTGCAGGCGCTGGAGCAACATGGTGCCGCGGCCGGCAGCTACCTGACCGTGCGCCGCCTGGCGCGCTGCCATCCCTGGTGCGAGGGCGGGCTGGACCCCGTGCCGCAGGAGCTGCCGCGCGGCATGCGCCTGTTTTCACGGCTCACGCCTTCCGACGACACTCCCTCTTCCTCACGTAAGAAGACTTCATGAACGACATCCGCCGCACCATCCTGTGGGTGATCTTTGGCTTTTCCATGGTTCTGCTGTGGGACAAGTGGCAGATCCACAACGGCAACAAGGCCACCTTCTTCCCCACGCCGCCGGCGCAGACGGCCAGCACGCCCGCGGTAGCGGCCTCCGGCGCTGGCGCTGCCGACGTGCCGGTGGCCGCCGCCAGCNTGCCGCCTGCCGCCATCCCGCGCGAGCGTGTGACGGTGAGCACCGACGTGCTGCGCCTGAGCTTTGACTCCGAAGGCGGTTCGCTGGTCCACGGAGAGCTGCTGCAGTATCCCGAGATGGAGGACAAGACCAAGCCCTTCCTGCTGCTGGACGAGAGCGCTTCGCGTGTTTATGTCGCGCAGACGGGCCTCATCGGCAACGGTGCCGGCGGCGCCTTCCCCACGCACAAGACCCCCATGGCGGTCGTGCCCGGTCCGCGCGAACTGCAGGACGGCCAGAACGAGCTGACCGTGCGTTTCGAGTCGGCCGACATGGGCGGCGTGAAGCTGGTCAAGACCTGGACGCTCAAGCGCGGCGCCTACGACGTGGCCGTGAAGCACGAGGTGGTCAACACGGGCACGGCCCCGGTATCGCCCCAGCTGTACCTGCAGCTGGTGCGCGATGGCAACAAGCCGGCGGGCGAGTCGTCGTTCTACTCCACGTTCACCGGTCCGGCCGTGTACACCGAGGCGAAGAAGTACCAAAAGGTGGAGTTCAAGGACATCGAGAATGGCAAGGCCGAGATCGACAAGTCTTCCAGCAACGGCTACGTGGCCATGGTGCAGCACTACTTTGCCACCGCGTGGCTGCTGGGCGACGGCGTGCAGCGCGACAACTTCGTGCGCAAGGTGGACACCAACCTGTACTCGGTGGGCATGATCACGCCGCTGGGCGAGATCGCCCCCGGCCAGTCGAAGGCCGTGGACGCGCGCCTGTTCGCCGGCCCGCAGATCGAGACGCTGCTGGAAAAGCTGGCCCCGGGCCTGGAGCTGGTCAAGGACTATGGCTGGCTGACCATCCTGGCCAAGCCGCTGTACTGGCTGCTGGACCAGTTGCACAAGGTGATCGCCAACTGGGGCTGGTCCATCGTGGCGCTGGTGTTCCTGTTGAAGATCGCGTTCTACTGGCTTAACGCCAAGGCCTACGCCAGCATGGCCAAGATGAAGGCCATCAACCCGCGCATCATGGAAATGCGCGAGCGCCTGAAGGACAAGCCCCAGCAGATGCAGCAGGAGATGATGCGCATCTACCGCGAGGAGAAGGTCAACCCCATGGGCGGCTGCCTGCCCATCATGATCCAGATACCGGTGTTCATTGCGCTGTACTGGGTGCTGCTGTCCAGCGTGGAGATGCGCAATGCGCCGTGGATCGGCTGGATCAAGGACCTGTCCTCGCCCGACCCGTTCTTCATCCTGCCGCTCCTGATGACGCTCTCGTCGCTGCTGCAGACCGCGCTGAACCCCGCGCCGCCGGACCCGATGCAGGCCAAGATGATGTGGCTGATGCCGCTGATGTTCAGCGTGATGTTCTTCTTCTTCCCGGCCGGCCTGGTGCTGTACTGGCTGACGAACAACATCCTGTCGATCGCGCAGCAGTGGATCATCAACACCCGCATGGGCGTGCCGCCGCAGTTCAACCTGCCCAAGTTCCGCTGATGGAGCGCGGCCTTCCCGGCCGCAATCCCCCGCTCCCTGCAACGGCCGCTCAGCGGCCGTTGTTGTTTTCGGTACGATGATTGCTACTACGTGATCCGGTAGTAACCATCAACACACAGGAGCCAGACGGATGATTCAACGTACCACCTTCAAACTGGGCTTGCTGGGGGCCGCCGTGCTCGTGGCCATGGGCACCGCCCACGCCGCCACCATGCGCTGGGCCGGCGCCAACGACATCCTCACCGTGGACCCCCACGCGCAGAACCACCAGACCACGCACGCCTTCCTGCAGCAGGTGTACGAGAGCCTGGTGCGCTATGACGACAAGTACCAGATCGAGCCCGCGCTGGCCACCAAGTGGACGCAGGTCTCCCCCACACAGGTGCGTTTTGAACTGCGCAAGGGCGTGAAATTCCATGATGGTGCGCCATTCACGGCCGATGACGTGGTGTTCTCGCTCACGCGTGCCGGCACGGCGCCGTCCAACATGATGTCCGCGGTGCAGAGCGTCAAGGAAGTCAAGAAGGTGGACGAGCACACGGTGGACGTGTTCCTCAAGGGCCCCAATCCCATCCTGCTGCGCGAGCTGACCGAGGCGCGCATCATGAACAAGGCCTGGGCCGAGAAGCACAACTCGGTGAAGTCGCAAGACTACGCGGGCAAGGAAGAGAACTACGCCTCACGCAACGCCAACGGCACGGGCCCCTTCGTCATGGTGGGCTGGCAGCCGGACGTGAAGGTCACGCTCAAGAAGAACCCCAACTGGTGGGACAAGCCCAAGGGCAACATCGACGAGGTGGTGTTCACCCCCATCAAGTCGGCCGCCACGCGCTCGGCCGCGCTGATCTCGGGGCAGGTGGACTTCGTGGTCGACCCGCCGCCGCAGGATCTGGCGCGCATGAAGGCCAACCCCGACATCAAGCTCATCGAAGGGGCCGAGAACCGCACCATCTACCTGGGCCTGGACCAGTTCCGCGACGAGCTGCCCGGCGCGGGCACGGCCGGCAAGAACCCGCTCAAGGACAAGCGCGTGCGCCAGGCGCTGTACCAGGCCATCGACTCTGCGGGCCTGCACAGCCGCACCATGCGCAACCTGTCGGTGCCTGCGGGCACCATGATCGCTCCCATGGTGCATGGCTGGACCAAGCAACTGGACGAGCGTGCCGCCAAGTACGACGTGGAGGCCGCCAAGAAGCTGCTGGCCGACGCCGGCTACCCGAACGGCTTCTCGCTCAAGCTCGACTGCCCGAATGACCGCTACGTGAATGACGAGGCCATCTGCCAGGCCGTCACCGCCATGTGGACGCGCATCGGCGTCAAGACCAACCTGCAAACCGCGCCCATGGCGCAGTTCGTCACCCGCGTGATGAACAACGACGTGAGCGCCTACCTGTTCGGCTGGGGCGTGGCCACGTTCGACGCGCTGTATTCGCTGGACTCGCTGATGTCTACCAAGGACGGCAAGACCTCGGCTGGCGTCTACAACGGCGGGCGCTTTTCCGACGCCAAGCTCGACGGCATGATCCAGCAGATCAAGGTCGAGATGGATGCCCCCAAGCGCGACGCGCTGATCAACGACGCGCTCAAGCTGGTCAAGGACGAGTACTACTACCTGCCGCTGCACCACCAGATCCGCCCCTGGGCGATGCGCAAGAACGTGGACACGCCGCATCGCGCGGACGATCGCCCCATGCCCGCGTGGACGACCATCAAGTGATCGCGGCAAGCCGAAGGCCTTAAAAACGATAGCTGCCAGCGCTTGGCTACAAAGGTTTTCAGATACAAAAACCCCTGAAACCGACGTTGGACAAGCGCAAGCAGCTATCAAATATGCGTGACCCACGCCCCAGGCCCGCCCCGCGCGGGCCTTCTTCATGGCGCCGGGCGGGGCGCGGCTATCATGCGCTGCCCCTCTCCACCGCACCTGTAAGCCCATGCTGCCGCGCCACTCCGACCCCATCGTTGCCATTGCCACCGCGCCGGGGCGCGGCGCGGTGGGCATCGTGCGGGTCTCGGGCAAGCAGATCGGCGCACTGGTGCAGGCGCTGTGCGGCCGCGCGCTCAAGCCGCGCGAGGCCACCTACCTGCCGTTTCGGGATGGCGCGGGCCAGGCCATCGACCAGGGGCTGGCGCTGTACTTTCCCGCGCCGCACAGCTACACCGGCGAGGACGTGCTGGAGCTGCAGGCCCATGGCGGCCCCGTGGTGCTGCAGCTGCTGCTGGCGCGCTGCCTGGAGGCGGCCACGGGCGGCGTGCTGGACCGCCTGCGGCTGGCCGAGCCCGGCGAGTTCACCGAGCGCGCCTTCCTCAACAACAAGATCGACCTGGCCCAGGCCGAGGCGATCGCCGACCTGATCGACGCCAGCACGGAGGCGGCCGCGCGCGGCGCCAGCCGTTCACTGTCGGGCGACTTCTCGCGCGAGATCCACACGCTGCGCGACGCGCTGGTGCACCTGCGCATGCTGGTGGAGGCGACGCTGGACTTTCCTGAAGAGGAAATCGACTTCCTGCGCAAGGCAGACGCGCGCGGGCAGCTATCGAATTTGCAGCAATCGCTGGCCCGCGTGATGCAGCGTGCCAGCCAGGGCGCGTTGCTGCGCGAGGGTATCAAGGTGGTGATCGCCGGGCAGCCCAACGCGGGCAAGAGCTCGCTGCTGAACGCGCTGGCAGGGGCGGAACTGGCCATCGTCACGCCGATCGCCGGCACCACGCGCGACAAGGTGCAGCAGACCATCCAGATCGAGGGCGTGCCGCTGCACGTGATCGACACGGCGGGCCTGCGCGAAAGCGACGACGAGGTCGAGCGCATCGGCATCGCCCGCGCCTGGGACGAGATCGCGGGCGCCGACGCGGTGCTGTTCCTGCACGACCTCACGCGCTGGGGCAGCGCGCAGTACCAGGACGACGACGCCGCCATTGCGCACACGCTCTCCAACCGGCTGCCCGCGGGCGTGCCGGTGGTCGACGTCTGGAACAAGGCCGACGCCGCCCCGCAGGCGGCGGCGCCTGCGCGCGAGGGTGAGAGCCAGGCGGTGCTGCTGTCCGCGCGCACCGGCCAGGGGCTGGATACGCTGCGTCGGCAATTGCTGCAAATCGCGGGTTGGCAGTCGGCTGCGGAGGGCGTGTACATCGCCCGCGCGCGCCACATCGAAGCCTTGCGCGCCGTGGACGCCCACCTCATGGAGGCGGCCGCGCAACTGGAAAGCGACGGGCCGGCGCTGGACCTGCTGGCCGAGGAGCTGCGCCTGGCGCAAAACGCCCTCAACACCATCACGGGCGAGTTCACGTCCGACGATCTGCTCGGTGTCATCTTCTCCAGCTTCTGCATCGGCAAATAGCCGCGCGGCGGGCGCGCAACGCCATGTGTAAGTAAGGGTAATGAGTGCTTGTGCAGATGACGGCGGCGCGTTACCGTTCGCGCCCGATGAATGCCATCACCGCTCCCTCCTCCAAAGTCGACCTTTCGGGTCTGATCCAGGCCATCACGCACGCGACGGCGGACGACAGCATGAACAACGTGCTCACAGCCGAGCAGTGGGATTGGCTGTCCGCCTACCTGTTGCCCATCAGCATCCCCTCGGGACAGGTGCTGTTCGCCAAGGGCACCAACGACCGCACCTTGTACCTGGTGGAAAGCGGCTCGCTCAGCGTGCACTTCGAGGACGAGAAGCAGCGGCTGCGCCTGGCCATCGTCGGCCCCGGCTCGATGGTGGGCGAGGGGGCGTTTTTTTCCCATCAGCCCCGCAGCGCCACGGTGCAGGCGGGCGCACCGAGCAAGCTCTGGAGCCTGCCCGCTCTGCGCTTTACGGAACTTTGCAATCGCCAACCGGCGGTAGCGCTGCACTTGGCGATGGCGGCCGGCGCCGTGCTGGCCAAGCGCCTGGGCAACCGCCGCCGCCGCATTGCGGCGACCTGAGCACGGCGCGCGAGCGCCACGCTTTGTGACCACAGCGCCCATCGCGGCGCGGCCGACCCTGCAACTGTCACGCCTCGGCCGAGGCGCGCGCAGTACACTTGCCGACGTTTTTTGAGCGCTTCTTCGCGAAGGCAAGCATGTCATTGTTCAGCTGGTTCACCCGCAAATCCAAGCCTCCGGTCGCGCGTGCGCGCCCTGCACCCGCCGCTGCTGCCCAGACCAACGGCGCGGCCCCGGCGCGCGCAGGCAAACCCCTGCTGGAGCCCCAACCCGCCGCGGCCCCCGAGCCCGCCACAGGCCGCAAGAACGAACGCATGGAGCGCCGCGAGCTGCTGTACACCGTGGTGCGTGACGCCATGGTGCGTGCCGGCGTGCTGTCGGCGGGGTACAAGTTCAAGGTGCTGTCGCTGGACCAGCGTGGGGCGCAGTTCCTGGTGATGATGGACTTGGCGCCGGAGTATGGGCGGGACATGGCGCGGCTGGGCGAAATCGAAACCCTGGTGACGCAGACCGCCCGTTCTCGCTTCGACATCCTGGTGACTGCCGTGTATTGGCGCACCAACGACCAGATCAGCACGGGCGTGCAGGTGCGCACCCCGGCCGCCCAGGCGCCCGCGCCGCAGGCTTCTGCCACCCCCGCATCGCCCATCATTTCCGGGACGCCCCGGCCCGCCGCTGCCGCGTCGCAAGGAGCGGCACTACCCTCGCGTCCAGCGCCGCTGGTGCCACCCGCGCCCGCGCGCGCGGCGCCGCGGTTCGAGCCCATCGAGGCCGACGAGGTGGCGGCGTTCAAGCAGGCGCTCACCAGCGCTGTGGCGCGTGCGCCCGCGGCCGCGCCGGCTCTGGGTGTTACCACGCGCAGCGGCCCGCTGCTGCCGCCAAGCCCCGCGCCCACGGGGTTCGAGGACACTGTCATGCCGGGGCAGGACGGCCGGTCGTCCGACCTCAGCTCCACGCAATACGGCGACCTGCGCTGAAGAACCGGCTGCGGGGACTGCAGCAGCCCAGCGGTCTAGGGCCTGTTCACACTATTTTTGCCAGTGCGAATGGCGTGAAAACCGCGCCAATCTAGGCGCGTGACGACGCCAAGGCCGGGGCCTTGGCTAGGAGGGCAACGACGAATGGCGCGGTTCTCACTCCGTTCCCTCCGGGTTGCGATCAAAAAGGGCCATTCGCGGCGTTGCCAAGCCTCGCTGGGGTAGCACCCCAGCTTCGTTTGGCGCCTTGCGCCTGGCCCTTTTTGATCGCAACGCATCTGGCAAAAATAGTGTGAACAGGCCCTAGTGGCCGCTGAAGTCCACCAGCGTGTACAGCGGCAGTCCGCTGGCACGCAGGCGTGCCGAGCCGCCGAGTTCCGGCAAATCCACGATGGCGGCGCCTTCCATGACGGTCGCGCCCAGTTTTTCCAGCAGTTTCTTGCCGGCCATCATCGTGCCGCCGGTGGCGATCAGGTCGTCGATCAGCAGCACCCGGTCGCCGGGCTGGACCGCGTCCGCGTGCAGTTCCACGGTCGCGCTGCCGTACTCGAGTTCGTAGGTTTCCTCGACGGTGGTGAAAGGCAGCTTGCCTTTCTTGCGGATGGGAACGAAGCCCACATTCAACTCATAGGCCACCACCGCGCCCAGGATGAAGCCGCGGGCGTCCAGTCCGGCCACCACATCGGGGCGCAGCGCGCGGTCCATGTAGCGGTGCACGAAGGCATCGATCAGCACGCGGAACACTTTGGGGTTTTGCAGCAGGGGCGTGATATCGCGGAACTGCACTCCCGGCGCGGGCCAGTCAGGGACGGTGCGGATGTGCTGGCGCAGGTAGTCGTTGACGCTAAGGGCTGTCATGGGTGGGGCAAAAGAGAGAACGATTCGGATGTGCAGACCCTGCCGGGCACCGCCAGGGCGCACAGTGTAATCAGCCGCGCAGCAGCTTCTCCTCTGCCAGGCCCAGGGCGGTGGGATGGCCGGACAGCACCAGCGTGTCGCCTTCGGCCAGGGGCGTGCGGTCGTCGGGCGGGGACATGGCGCCGCTGGCGCGACGCACGTTGACCAGACGCACGCCGATGCCATGCAGGGGCAGGTCGGCCAGCGGCTTCCCCACCACGGCGGCGCCCGCGGGCAGGGACAGGGAGTACAGCCGCTCCTGGTCGCGTTCGGACGGCGTGTCGTCGTCCGCCCCGTGGAAGTAGCCGCGCAGCAGGCCGTAACGTGCATCGCGCTGGTCTTGCACCAGGCGCAGCACGCGGCGCATGGGCACGCCCACCAACGCCAGTGCGTGGCTGGCCAGCATCAGCGAGCCCTCGATGGCCTCGGGCACCACCTCGGTGGCGCCGGCCTCCTGCAATTTCTCCAGTTGAGAGTCGTCCTGGGTGCGCACGACCACGGGGAGCTGTGGCGCGTGGGTGCGCGCATGGTGAATCACCTTGAGCGCGGCGGGAGTGTCCAGGTAGGTGACGACCAGGGCGGCCGCACGCGCCAGGCCCGCTGCCTTGAGCGCCTGCAGGCGCGTGGCGTCGCCGAACACGACCGAGTTGCCCGCGGCGGCGGCCTGCCGCACGCGGTCGGGGTCCAGGTCCAGCGCCATGTAGGCGATGCCTTCGCGCTCCAGCATGCGTGCCAGGTTCTGCCCCGAGCGGCCGTAGCCGCAGATCAGCACGTGCCCGCTGGTGTTGATGGCTTGGCGCGCGATGGTGGTCACCTGCAGCGACTGCTGCAGCCAGTCGCTGGCCACCAGCTTCATGACGATGCGGTTGCTGTACTGGATGAGAAATGGCGTAGCCAGCATGGACAGCACCATGGCCGCCAGCACCGGGTTCATCAGTGCGGGCTGCAGTAGGCCGTGGACCTGCATGAGCGACAGCAGCACGAAGCTGAACTCCCCTGCCTGCGCCACGTACAGCGCGGTGCGCAGCGACACGCCCGTTGTCGTTCCCAACCCGCGGGCCAGCGCGACGATGATGGCCGTCTTGATCAGCAGCGGCGCGGCCAGCAACACGAGCACCAGCGACCAACGCTCCACCAGCACGTGCCAGTCGAGCATCACGCCCACCGTGATGAAGAACAACCCCAGCAGCACGTCGTGGAAGGGGCGGATATCGGTGCCCACCTGGTGCCGGTATTCGGTCTCGGACACCAGCACGCCGGCGATGAAGGCGCCCAGGGCCAGCGAGAGGCCTGCCAGTTCGGTCAGCCAGGCCAGCCCCAGCGTGACCAGCAGCAGGTTGAGCATGAACAGTTCGTCGCTCTTGCGCCGCGCCACCTGCGTGAGCCACCAGCGCATCACGCGCTGGCCGCCAACCAGCAGTACCGCCACGAGTACTGTGGCCTTCAGCAGGGCGACCGCCAGCGCCGTCAGCAGTTGCTCGGGCTCGGACCCCAGCGCAGGCACCAGCACCAGCATGGGAACCACGGCCAAATCCTGGAACAGCAAAATACCCAACACCCTGCGCCCATGCTCGCTCTCCAGCTCGCCGCGCTCGGACATCAGCTTCACGACGATCGCTGTACTGCTCATTGCCAGCGTTCCGCCCAGCGCCAGTGCGGTCTGCCAGCCCATGTCCCACACGCCGCCGGTCAGCCGCGCCAGCAGCAGCAACCATGCGGAGAAGGCCGCCATGCACGCCAGCACCTGCAGCAGGCCCAGGCCGAACACGTGGCGGCGCATGGCACGCAGCTTGGGCAGGTTGAATTCCAGGCCGATGGTGAACATGAGGAACACCACTCCGAATTCGCCCAGGTGGCGCACGCCTTCGGAGTTCTGCGTCAAGGCCAGGGCATGCGGGCCGATGAGGATGCCCGCCGCCAGATAGCCCATCATCGGCGGCAACCGCAGGCTGCGGCATGCCACCACGCCCAGCACGGCGGCCAGCAGGTAAAGCAGGGTCAGGGCGAGAGAGGACATGTTTCATCGTAGCCGAGCCGCAGGTGGGCCGACCGATAGAATTCATCCATGCCTGTCGCTCCTGCCGCTTCCTCGTCTTTCAATGCCGAACAGGCCCTGCGCCTGGGACGCGAGACCGTCCGCACGGAGGCCGAGGCGCTGCATGCCATGGGCGAACGCCTGGGCGGCGGCTTCGTGCAGGTGGTGCAGCGCGTGTTGGCAACCACGGGCCGCGTGGTGGTCATGGGCATGGGCAAGAGCGGCCACGTGGGGCGCAAGATCGCCGCCACCTTGGCCTCCACCGGCACGCCCGCGTTCTTCGTGCACCCTGCCGAGGCCAGCCATGGCGACCTGGGCATGGTGACCAACGGCGACTTGGTGCTGGCGCTCTCCAACAGCGGCGAAAGCAGCGAGATCACCGTGCTGCTACCGGTGCTCAAGCGCCTGGGCGTCCCGCTGATCGCGATGACGGGCGGGCTGCAGTCCACCCTGGCGCGCCACGCGGACCTGGTGCTGGACTGCAGCGTGCAGCGCGAGGCCTGCCCGCTGAACCTGGCGCCTACCACCAGCACCACGGCGCAGCTGGCCATGGGCGACGCGCTGGCGGTGGCGCTGCTCGACGCGCGCGGCTTTCGCCCCGAGGATTTCGCGCGGTCGCACCCCGGCGGTGCGCTGGGCCGCAAGCTGCTGACCCATGTGCGCGACGTCATGCGCGCGGGCGCCGACGTGCCGCACGTACCGCCCGATGCCAATTTCAGCACCCTGATGCGCGAGATGAGCGCCAAGGGCGTGGGCGCCACCGCGGTGGTAGACGATGCGGGCCGGCCCGTGGGTATCTTCACGGACGGCGACCTGCGCCGGCGCATCGAGGCCGGCGTGGACCTGCGCGAGACGCGCGCCCAGGACGTCATGCATGCCAGCCCGCGCACCATTGCAGCCGATGCCCTGGCGGCCGATGCGGCGCAGGCCATGGAGCATCACTCGATCACCAGCGTGCTGGTCACGGACGACGACGGCGTGCTGGTGGGCGTGGTGCACATCGGCGACCTGATGCGAGCCAAGGTGATCTGATGTCCCCGTCCAACGCCACGCCGCTGCCCCCCCTGCAACCGGCCCTGCAGTTCGATCCGCAACTCCTGCTGCTGGCGCAGCCGGTGCGCGTCGCCTTCTTCGACGTGGATGGTGTGTTGACCGACGGCGGCCTGTATTTCTCTGAAGTGGGCGAGACCCTCAAGCGTTTTCATACGCTTGACGGACACGGCATCAAGCTGCTGCAGCAGGCGGGCATCACGCCCGCGGTGGTCACGGGGCGTGATTCACCGGCGCTGCGGCTGCGCCTGAAGGCGCTGGGGGTGATGCATGCGCGTTTCGGCACCGAGGACAAGCGCCCGGCGGCTGAGTCCATCCTGGCCGAGCTGGGCCTGTCGTGGCCGCAGGCCGCCGCCATCGGAGACGACTGGCCCGACCTGCCGGTGATGCGCCGTGTGGCCTTCGCCTGTGCGCCCGCGCAGGCCCACATCGAGGCCCGCGCCCTCGCCCACCATGTCACCGCCGCGCCGGGTGGCGCGGGTGCGGCGCGGGAGTTCTGCGACCTGCTGCTGGTCGCCAGTGGCCGTTACGCCGGTCTGTTGGCCGCGCATGCCGTATGACCTCACGCCTACACCTGGCGTGGGAACGCCTGTCGCTCTACCTGCCCGTGCTGCTCATGGGGCTGCTGGCGCTGGGCTCCTGGTGGCTGGTGCGCAACGCGCCGCGGCCGCAGCAGCCGGCGCAGGAGCGCCCCGTGAGCCACGAGCCCGACTACTACATGCGCGACTTTGCGGTCAAAAGCTTTGATGCCACGGGCCGACTGCAGAGCGAGATCCGCGGCACCCTGGCGCGCCATTACGCGGACAACGACACGCTGGAGATCGACCAGGCGCGCATGCGCTCGGTAAAAGAGGAGGGGCGCGTCGTTACCGCCCGTGCGAATCGTGCCCTGTCCAACGGGGACGGCAGCGAGGTTCAGCTCTACGGCAATGCCATCGTCACGCGCGAGGCGTCTGCCCCCGAAGGCCGCGCGCCAGTGCCGCGGCTGGAGTTCCAGGGGGAGTTCCTGCATGCATGGGTGAATGAAGAGCGCGTGCGCTCCGACCAGCCCGTAACACTCAAGCGCGGCGCCGACACGTTCACCGCCGACAGCATGGACTACGACAACCTGGAGCAGGTCATGCAACTGCGCGGCCGCGTGCGCGGCACGCTGATGCCCGCACCCGTGCGCCGTTGACCGAGATGTCACGTTCGGCTCCGCAAGACCGCCCGCTGGTGTTGATCACTGGAGCCTCCAGCGGCATCGGCCAGGCGCTGGCCGAGCGCTACCACCGGGCAGGGTGGCGGTTGGCCCTTGTGGCGCGGCGCGTGGATGTGATCGAATCTTGGGCTAGGGCAGTAGGGATAAGCGCGAACAGCTATGAAATATATAGCGCAGATGTAGCGCGGCCTGACAGCGTCATCGCGGCGTGCCACGCTTGTCTGGAGCGTCAAGGGGTGCCCGATGTGGTGGTGGCCAACGCGGGAATCAGCGTCGGGGTGGACACGGCGCAGCGCGGCGACCTCGATGTCATGGCGCAGACCTTTGCGACCAACAACCTGGGCATGGCGGCCACCTTTCATCCGTTCATCGATGCGATGGTCCGCCGCGGCAGCGGCCGGCTGGTGGGAATCGGCAGCGTGGCGGGTATCCGGGGCCTCCCCGGCCATGGAGCTTATTGCGCGAGCAAGGCGGCGGTGATCAGCTACTGCGAGAGCCTGCGGGGGGAGTTGCGCGGCACCGGCGTGCAGGTGGTGACGATCTGCCCGGGCTATGTGGATACGCCGCTGACGCGGGAGAACCGGTATGCCATGCCCTTCCTGTTGCCGCCGCAGGCTTTTGCGGACCGCGCGTTCCGTGCCATCGAGGCGGGGGCGACATACCGGGTGATTCCCTGGCAGATGGGCGTAGTGGCCAAACTGCTGCGCATATTGCCGGATGCGTGGTTCGACCGGCTGCTGGCGGGACGGCCACGCAAGCATCGCGCGGGGCAGGGCCGATCTTCCAATCCCTGAGGCCTGGAAGGACAAAAGGCTCCCGAGGGAGCCTTGTGATGGTGGAGCGCGCTTTTACCCGCGCCTGCCAAAATCAATATCCGTTGTTGCCGCCACCGCCGTAGCCGCCACGGCCACCGCCGCCGCCACGTGGACCGGAGCCGTAGGGACTGCGAAAGCCGCCTTCGCTGCGGCCACCACCGCCGCCGCCGTAGCCGCCACCACCGCCGTAGCCGCCACCACCGCCACTGCGGCCGCCGCCGTAGCCGCCACCCCCACCAAAGCCGCCGCCACCGCTGCGGGGGGGGCGCGCTTCCATGGGACGGGCTTCATTCACGACAATGCTGCGGCCGCCGAGGGACTGGCCGTTCATGCCATTGATGGCTTCCTGGGCCTCGGCATCGCTGCCCATTTCCACGAAGCCAAAGCCTTTGGAGCGGCCGGTGTCGCGCTCCATCATGACCTTGGCGCTGGTCACCGCACCGAACTGGCTGAAGGCTTGCTCCAGATCTTGGTCACGCACCGAGTACGGCAGATTGCCGACGTACAGTTTGTTGCCCATTAAGGGACTCCTCAAAAACAATGGAATGAGCGACGGAGTCCCGAACCCGCAGCCAGTTAATCACAATGACGCCCTATGCGCGAAAACTGACGGATCACCGCAACCTCTACGAGGCAATAGCCTCGTCAAAACATTATGCGCCAGAACCTTTGTAAAGATGCAAGGGGTTTTCAACGCACGTGTCGTCAATCTGACGCAAAAAAAAGGAGCCCTAAGGCTCCTTTTTTTGACTCAGCGGAATATCAATAGCTGGAGCGGCCGCCACCGTAGCCGCCGCCATAACCACCGCCACCGCCGCTGCGGCCACCGCCGTAGCCACCACCGCCACCAAAGCCGCCGCCGCTGCGGGGCGGGCGGGGTTCCATCGGACGGGCTTCGTTGACCACGAGGTCGCGGCCGCCGTAGTTCTGGCCATGCGCGCCGTGGATGGCGGCCTGGGCTTCAGCGTCGCTGCCCATTTCGACAAAGCCGAAACCTTTGGAGCGGCCGGTGTCGCGCTCCATCATGACCTTGGCGCTTTGCACGGCGCCGAATTGGCTGAAGGTCTGCTCCAGATCCTGGTCGCGGAAGGTATAGGGCAGGTTGCCCACGTAGAGTTTGTTGCCCATGATCGGACTCCTAGAAAAAACATGAAATGCGATGGAGCCCGACGCAATCAACAAACCTGTGACGACTTCAAAGACGCGAAACTGACCAGACACCGCAGCGTGCACTTCCGCATGGCAGAACTGCAGGGCCATTATCAAGCATTGCCATAACCCCAAGGATGTCGTAATTGCGCGCCTGCAACACTTTCCAGGGTAACTACTGTGTCTAGCTGGGCAAAAAGGTGCCTTCTTCCGCTGGATACAATCCTCCGCTGTCTTTGGGGAGTAGCCTGCCCCGCGCTAGTCCGCTGCGACTGCGACGCGAGAGGATGCATGCATCAACAGACTTGGGGCCCTTGGGCGCCATGGTGCATGGGACCCGCTGCCACAGCGGGTCGGGCGAGACCATTGACCGCGTACCGATCCATCAGGCCGGAGTCGGGGCGTGGTCAATGCTGTCCGATGTACTTCCGGCCGGAAATCTATTACGACCGCCCCATGGAAGCCTTCCTCGTCTCCACCGCCATCGTCACCCTTGCCGAGATGGGTGACAAGACCCAGCTGCTGTCGCTGGTGCTCGCCGCACGCTTTCGCAAGCCCTGGCCCATCGTGCTGGGCATTTTCGTGGCCACGCTGGCCAACCACGCGCTGGCAGGCGCGGTGGGGTCGTGGGTGACTACCGTGCTGGGGCCGCAGGTGCTGCGCTGGGTGCTGGGTCTTTCCTTCATTGCCATGGCGGTGTGGATGCTGATTCCCGACAAGCTGGACGACGACGGTGACGGTGCGGCGCCGCGCTTCGGCGTGTTCGGCACGACGCTGGTGGCGTTCTTCCTGGCCGAGATGGGCGACAAGACGCAGGTCGCCACCGTCATGCTGGCTGCGCAGTACAGCGCCTACTTCTGGGTCGTGGCGGGTACTACGCTGGGCATGATGCTGGCCAATGCGCCCGTGGTCTGGCTGGGGGATCGTCTGGTGAAGAAGGTGCCGATCCGCGTGGTGCATCTGGTGTCTGCGTTGATCTTCCTGGTCTTGGGCCTGCTGGCGCTGTTTGCGGGAGATGCGACGCCTTTGGCATAATGGCCCGCAGACGCGCCGATTTGCACCGCTTGCGGGCGCTTTACAAATCCAGCTAAAGACGTGACCGATCGACACGCCTGCCACCCCAGCACGCACCCGGACCCGGCCTCGTTGTTTAGCGAAGCCGGGTTTTTTCATGTCGTTCATCGCCACACCGCAAACCATGCACTTCGCCGAGCCCCTGCCGCTGCAGTCGGGGGCCTCGATCCGCGACTACACCTTGGCCTACGAGACCTACGGCACGCTCAACGCCGACCGCTCCAACGCCGTACTGGTATGCCATGCGCTCAATGCCTCGCACCACGTCGCAGGCAGCTACGCAGGCCAGCCCAGGAGCGAGGGCTGGTGGGACAACATGATTGGGCCGGGCAAGTCTGTCGACACCAACCAGTTCTTCGTCATCGGCGTCAACAACCTGGGCTCGTGCTTCGGGTCCACGGGGCCCATGCACCGCCACCCGGACACGGGCGAGGTCTACGGTGCGGACTTCCCCGTCGTCACAGTGGAGGACTGGGTCGATGCGCAGGCGCGCCTGCTGGACCGCCTGGGCATCGCGCAACTGGCAGCGGTAATGGGCGGCAGCCTGGGCGGCATGCAAGCGCTTTCCTGGACGCTGCAGTACCCCGAACGTATGCGCCACGCCGTGGTCGTGGCCAGCGCCCCCAACCTCACGGCCGAGAACATCGCCTTCAACGAAGTGGCGCGCCGGGCCATCGTCACTGACCCGGACTTTCACGGCGGGCACTTCTACCGCCACGGCGTGATCCCCAAGCGCGGGCTGCGCATCGCGCGCATGATCGGCCACATCACCTACCTGAGCGACGACGTGATGAACGAGAAGTTCGGGCGCCAGTTGCGCGAGGGCATGGACCTGAAATACAGCACGCAGGACATCGAGTTCCAGATCGAGAGCTACCTGCGCTACCAGGGCGACAAGTTCAGCGACTATTTCGACGCCAACACCTACCTGCTCATCACGCGTGCGCTCGACTACTTCGACCCCGCGCGCCAGCATGGCGGCAATCTGGCGCAGGCGCTGGCCGTGGCGCGTGCCAAGTTCCTGCTGGTGAGTTTCACCACCGACTGGCGCTTCTCGCCCCAGCGCAGCCGCGAGATCGTGCACGCGCTGCTGGAAAACCGCCGCGACGTGAGCTACGCCGAGATCGACGCCCCGCACGGGCATGATGCATTTTTGCTCGATGATCCGCGCTACATGGGCGTGGTGCGCTCTTATTTCGATGGTATTGCCAAGGGGCTGCAGGGAGGACAACCATGAGCGACCACGCCACCATGCAAGCCATTGCGCGCCTGGTGCCCGAAGGCGCGCGCGTGCTCGACCTGGGGTGCGGTGATGGCGCGATGCTGGACTACCTGCAGCGCGAACGCGGCTGCAGCGGCTATGGCATCGAGATCGCCGACGCCAACGTGCTCGCCTGCGTGCGCCGCGGCGTGAACGTGATCCAGCTCAACCTCGACGAGGGGCTGGCGATGTTCGGCGATAACAGCTTCGACGTGGTGCTGCAGATCGATACGCTGCAGCACCTGCGCAATGCCGAGGTGATGCTGCGCGAGACTGCGCGCGTGGGCAAGAGCGGCATCGTCGCCTTCCCCAATTTCGCACACTGGCCCAACCGCGTGTCGGTGCTGCGCGGGCGCATGCCCGTCACCCGGCGCCTGCCCTACCAGTGGTACGACACGCCCAACATCCGCGTGGGCACGTTCAAGGACTTCGAGGTGCTGGCGCACAAGAACAAGCTGCGCATCCTGGACGCCTTCGGCCTTCAGGACGGGCGCGAGGTGCGCTGGCTGCCCAATGCGCGTGCGGGCACGGCAGTGTTCCGTTTCGAGCACGACTGATCGCACCGTCCAGCCCGGCGCGCAGGGGACATTTCTCGCCGGCGGGGTTTTGCTATTATAATTGTAGCTTTTAGCGCTTGATGGATAAGCGCTAGAGGCCAAAATTCCTCTGTTCCCGATGCCGGGCCTCTGGGCGGGATGCGTGGTACGTGAGACCGCGTAAGGGATATTGTGAATGGATGTAACGGCAGGCCTGCCGTAGATTTCCAGACAGACCGGGACGACCCGGCGCACCCCTTTTTCTGGAGACATGCATGGCCGCCGTTTCGCTTGCCCACCATTCCGTTGCCCGCCGGGTCACGCTGACCGCCCTGGGGCTTGTGGCCCTGGTGCTGGTGGGCGTGGGGCTGGCCCTGGCGGTTCTGACCGAAAGCAGCACGCGGGCGCAGTTGGTGCAGAGCATTGGCGGCACCACCCAGGCCGTCGCCCATTCGCTGGATGCGGCGGACAACACCAACCGTGAGCTGGTCCAGGCCACCATGCGCGGCTTTCGCCGCTACTTCGAGGCCACCATGCAACTCGACGAGGGCGCGGGGGAGCTGCGCAGCTTCGGCGCGCTGGTCAACGAGGACTACAGCGCGGTGGACAAGTTCGCCAACGAGACCGGCGGCGTGGCCACCGTGTTTGCGCGCAAGGGGGACGACTTCGTGCGCATCACCACCTCAGTGAAAGATGCGCAAGGTCAGCGCCAGCAGGGCACGCCGCTGGACCGAGCCGATCCTGCCTACGCGGCAGTCGTCAAGGGCGAGCCCTACACCGGCATCACCGTGGTCGCAGGCAAGCCCTACATGGGCCACTACCTGCCGGTCAAGGACACGGCGGGCAAGGTGGTGGCGCTGCTGTTCATCGGCAATGACGTCAGCATCTTCCACGCCATGCTGCAAAAGCAGGTGGAGCAGACGCGCTTTTTCGAGCACGGCGGCGTGTACGTGATCAACCCCGGCGCCGGGCTGGAGCAGGCCAGCTTCGTGTACCACCCCACGGCGCGGGGCCAGCGGGTGCTGGAGGCCTTCCCCCAGTCACGGGCCTTCTTCGAGGCGTTGGTGGCTGCGCCAGAGGGCTTCGTGCGCGACGCGGCGGCGGTGTATTCGCCCGGCGCGCAGGACCCTTGGGCGCTGCTGCGCAAGACACAGGGCGGATGGTGGGTGGTTGCCGAGGTGCCGGACGCCGAGGCCATGGCCGGCCAGCGCCACGTCACCTGGGCCGTGTGGGGATTGATGGCATTGGCCGTCGGCTTGCTGGGCGTGGGTCTGTTCGTGATGCTGCGCCGCGGCGTCAGCCAGCCGCTGACCGGGCTCACGCAGGCCATCACGCTCGTCGCGCAAGGCGACCTGACGCAGAGCTTCGAGACCACGCGGCGCGACGAGATCGGCACGCTGGTGCGGGAAGTGGAAGGCATGCGCCTGCGCTACGTGCAGATGCTGCAAGAGGTGCGCACGGCTGTGGACAGCATCGACACCGCCAGCGCCGAGATCGCCAGCGGCAACCAGGACCTGTCGGCACGCACGGAGGCCACTGCCGGCAGCCTGGCGCAGACGGCGCAGAGCATGGACCAGCTCACGGCCACCGTGCGCCAGTCCGCCGATGCGGCCCACCAGGCCAACCAGCTCGCGGCCTCCGCCGCGCAGGTGGCGGCCCGCGGCGGGCAGGTGGTGGGCGAGGTGGTGACCACCATGGACGACATCAACCAGAGCTCGCGCAAGATCGCCGACATCATCGGCGTGATCGACGGCATTGCCTTCCAGACCAACATCCTGGCGCTGAACGCCGCCGTGGAGGCTGCACGCGCCGGCGAACAGGGCCGCGGCTTTGCCGTGGTGGCGGGCGAGGTGCGCAGCCTGGNGGCCGCAGCGCCGAGGCGGCGCGCGAGATCAAGCAGCTCATCCAGGCCTCGGTGGAGAAGGTGGAGACGGGCGCGCGCCTCGTGCAGGACGCCGGCAGCACCATGGGCGAGATCGTGGGCAGCGTGCAGCGCGTGGGCGACATCATTGGCGAGATCACGGCCGCAGCGTCTGAGCAGGCCGGCGGCATTGGCCAGGTCAACCAGGCCGTGGGCCAGCTGGACCAGATGACGCAGCAGAACGCCGCGCTGGTGGAGGAGTCCGCCGCCGCCGCGCACAGCCTGCGCGAGCAGGCGGCGCGCCTGGCCGCGGCCGTGCAGGTGTTCAGGCTGGGGCCGGCCCTGGGCGACGCGTCCCTGATTGCGGCACCTGCGCATGCACCCGCGCCAATGGCTGAGGTGGCCGACCTGCGCGTGGGGGCCCTCGCGCTTACCTGAGTGCGGGCCCCGCCGGGGGCGGGGCGGTTATCCTCGCGCGCTGCACGCATGGCCCGGGGCGCGCCCGCCCTTGCCGTTTCCATGCCATTCCTCGATGTGCCCACCATGCTGCTGATGACCGCGGCGGCTTCCCTCACCATGGCGGCATCCCTGGGCGCGGTGCGGCCGGGGCGCCGCGAGGGCATCAGCCTGTGGGCGCTGGGGCTGATGATGCACACCTCCACGTACGTGCTGTACGCCCTGCGCGGCCTGGTGTCCGACTGGGCCAGCATCGTCCTGGCCAACACGCTGCTGTCGGGCACGTTCGCCATGGTGCTGGCGGCCGTGCACCAGTTCCAGGGGCGGGCGTTGCCGTGGCGCCGCATGGCGGTGCCGGTTGCGGCGACAGCGCTGTTGTTTGCGTTCTTCATTGACGACTACCGCGCACGCATCGTCACCGCGGGCGTGGTGCCGCCGCTGCAGCTGGGCATGGTGCTGTGGTCCCTGTGGCGCGAGCGGCCGGCTGCGTCCCTGCGCGGCGCGACGCTGCTCAGCGTGGGCCTGGTGATGGAGGTACTGCTGCTGGGGGTGCGCGGAATGCTCGCCGCCACGCGCGACATACCGGCCGAGGGGCTGATGCAGGGCAACGCCATGCAGTCCATCACCTTCATGGCGGCCTTCGTGGTGGTGATCCTGAGTTCGCTGGGCTTCATCCTCATGGGCAAGGACCGCTCCGATGCCGACAACCGCTATTTCGCCGCGCACGATGCGCTCACGGGGCTGGTCAACCGCCGTTCGCTCATCATGGCGCTGGAGCGCGATGTGGCCCGCGCCGTGCGCCTGCGCGAGCCTTACGCGGTGATGCTGGTGGACATCGATCACTTCAAGTTCGTCAACGACAGCCATGGCCACCTGGCGGGCGACAGCGTGCTGCGCCATGTGGCGGACCTGCTGCGCACGCGCCTGCGGGCGCAGGACCTGGTGGGTCGCTACGGGGGTGAAGAATTCATGGTCCTGTTGCCGCACACCCCGCTCGGCGGGGCCCTGGAGCTTGCCGAGACGCTGCGCCGCGCCGTGGAGCGCTTGCCCTGTGTGGGCGGCGGCAAGGAGATACCGGTGACCGTGAGCATCGGCGTGTGCGGCGGGCCCCTGCAGCCCGCGGACGGCTGGGACAGGCTCGTTCAGGGGGCCGACGAGGCGCTGTATGCAGCCAAGCTCGCCGGGCGCAACCGGGTGGAGTCCACGGCGCTGGCGGCACCGTGCCCCGCGCCCGTACCGGCGGTGGACTAATAGGGCGCCGTGCAGATCGCCGTCGCCGGGCGGCGGGTGTTGGCGTATCCTGCGCCTTTTGCGCACCGACAGAGGTTCTGCCATGAACGACCGCCTGCCCGCCGCCGCCCTGGATGCCGCACTCGCGCTGGAACGCGTGGGGCGGGTGTGGGACGAAGACATCCTGCGGCAGCTCACCGACTACATCCGCATCCCCGCCAAGTCGCCGGGCTTTGCGCCCGACTGGCGCGAACAGGGCCACCTGGAGACCGTGCTGCGCAATGCCGCGCACTGGGTCGAGGCGCAAAAGGTGGCCGGCCTGCAACTGGAGATCGTGCGCCTGCCGGGGCGCACGCCGGTACTGTTCTTCGAGGTGGCGGCCACCCAGCCGCGATCCACGCAGACCGTGCTGATGTACGGCCACCTGGACAAGCAGCCCGAATTCGAGGGCTGGCGCAGCGACCTGGGCCCGTGGACACCCAAGTACGAGGACGGCAAGCTCTACGGCCGGGGCGGCGCCGACGACGGCTACGCGGTCTACGCCAGCGTGGCCGCGGTGCAGGAGCTCAAGCGCCAGAACGTGCCGCACCCGCGCATCGTGGGCCTGATCGAGACCTGCGAGGAGAGCGGCTCCGCCGACCTGCTGCCTTACATCGACGCGCTGAAGACCCGCCTGGGCGACGTGGCCCTGGTGATCTGCCTGGACTCGGGCGCGGGCAACTACGACCAGCTGTGGCTCACCACCAGCCTGCGCGGCATGGCCAGCGGCACGCTCAAGGTCCAGATCCTCACCGAGGGGGTGCACTCGGGCGACTCATCGGGTCTGGTGCCGTCGTCGTTTCGCATCATGCGCCAGGTGCTCGACCGGCTGGAGGACTCGGCCACGGGCCGCCTGTTGCCTGCGCACTTCCACTGCGAGGTGCCACCCGACCGCCTGGCGCAGGCGCGGGCCACCGCCGCCATCCTGGGCGAGGAGGTCTACAAGCGTTTCCCCTGGGCGCATGCCGATTGCGGTGGCAGCACGGTGTTTGCCCTGCCCACCACCACCGACCCGGTACAGGCGCTGCTCAAGCGCACCTGGGAGCCCACGCTCAGCGTGACGGGGGCCGAGGGCTTCCCCGCCCTCCAGGATGCGGGCAACGTGCTGCGCCCCTACACGGCCTTCAAGCTGTCGTTGCGCCTGCCGCCGCTGGTGGACGCCGCCGCCTGCCTGCAGGAGATGAAGGCCGTGCTGGAGGACAACGCACCCTACCAGGCCAAGGTCACCTTCGCCCCCGATGGCGCGGCCAGCGGCTGGAACGCCCCGGCCATCACGCCGTGGTTCGAGCAGGCGCTCAACGCCGCGAGCCAGGCGCACTTCGGCGCGCCTTGCGGCTACATCGGCCAGGGCGGCACGATTCCGCTCATGAACATGCTGAGCCGCGGTTTCCCGACGGCGCAGATGATGGTCTGCGGCGTGCTCGGCCCCAAGAGCAACGCCCACGGCCCCAACGAGTTCCTGCACGTGCCCTACGCCAAGAAGCTCACCGCGGCCGTGGCGCAGGTGATCGCCAGCATGCCGGCCTGAAAACGCGCACGGCCATGCAGGAACTGAGCGAACCCACGCTGCGCCCCTTCACCGCCAGCGACGGCGAGAACCTCGCCGTACAGGACTGGCCGCTGCCCGCGCAGGAGCGCCGCGGCGCCGTGCTGCTGGTGCACGGCCTGGGCGAGCACGCGGGGCGCTACGAGGCCCTGGCCCAGCGCCTGAACGGCTGGGGCTTCAGCGTGCGCGGCTACGACCACTACGGCCACGGCGACTCCGGCGGGCCGCGAGGCGGCCTCACCAGCGACCTGCGCCTGCTGGCCGACCTGGCGGACCTGGTGGACGCCACACGCACGCGGCTGCGGCCCGGCGAGCCGCTGGTGCTGCTGGGCCACAGCATGGGCGGGCTGGTGGCGGCGAGCTTCGTGGCGCGGGGCGTGCGCCCCGTGGATGCGCTGGTGCTCTCGTCGCCCGCGCTGGCCACTTTCATGAACCCGCTGCAAAAGCTGCTGCTGGCCACGCTGCCCCGGCTGGTGCCCAACCTGCGCGTGGGCAACGGCCTGAACCCTGAACACCTGTCGCACGACCCGGCCGTGGTGGCCGCCTACCGGGCCGACCGGCGTTGCCACGACCGCATCAGCGCGCGGTTGGCTCGCTTCATTGCCGATGCCGGCCCCGCCACGCTGGCGCGCGCCGCGCGCTGGACGGTTCCTACGCTGCTGCTGTGGGGCGAGGACGACCGCATCGTCAATCCCGCGGGCAGCCGTGCCTTCGCGGCAGCGGCGCCCCCGGCCGTGGTGCATGCCCAGGGTTTTGCAGGGCTGTACCACGAGATCTTCAACGAGCGCGACGCGGCGCCCGTGTTCGCGCAATTGGAATCGTGGCTGGAGCAGCGCTGCCCGGTGCGCCGGGCGCAGCCCGTGGCGGCTTGAGCCAAATCGGCCTGCGGCGCTTGTGTAGCAAGCGCTAGCAGCTACTTTTTTAGGAGCAAACCCGCCCTCAGTGCGCGAGCAGCACGCGGTTGCGCCCCAGGCGCTTGGCGCCGTAGAGGGCCGCGTCCGCGCGCTGCAGCAGCGCGGCGGTGCTCTCGCCGTGGGCCAGTTCCGCCAGCCCGACCGACACCGTCAGAGACAGCTGCATGCCGCCTGGCAGGGCCACGGGCGTGGCGGCCACGGTGGCGCGCACGCGCTCCAGCAGACGCGTGCCGTCCGCCGGGTGGGTATTGGCCATGAGCAGCAGGAACTCCTCGCCGCCCCAGCGCGCCAGGAGGTCGCTGGCCCGCACGCAGCCGTGCACCGTCTGCGCGAACGACTGCAGCGCTACGTCGCCGGCCGCATGGCCGTGCGTGTCGTTCACCGCCTTGAAATGGTCCAGGTCCAGCTGCGCCAGCAGCAGGGGCTGCCGGCTGCGCTGCGCGCGCGCATGCTCCAGCCGCATCATCTCCAGCATGTAGCGGCGGTTGGGCAGGCCTGTGAGCTCGTCGCGGACGGCCAGTTCGCGGATCTGCTCCACGGCGGCGGCCAGCTCGCGCTGTTGGCTGCGCAGGCGGGCCCGCGCGCTGTGCACGCGCGTGGTGAGAAAGGTGCTGCTGGCCAGCACCACCGCGATCATGACCAGGTAGGCCGCCGACAGCGCCGGGGGCTGGCTGTCGGGCGATAGCCAAGCCGGATGCCACCACTGCACCACGGCGCCCGCTGCACCAAAGGCCACCAGCCCGTAGAGCGCCACGCCCACCATCTGGCGGGGGGTGAGCCCGAAGACGCCGAACATCATGATGACCGCGAGAATGGGCGGCGCAATGCCGCGCGCGGGGCCGGCGATCACATAGGCCGCCGCGTTGCAGGCAATCGCATAGACGATCTGGAACAGCGTGAGCGACGGGTCGGCAAAGCGCCGGCTGGCGCCGCTGCGGATGAGCACGAACACCGTGGTGATGCCCGCGCCGCACGCCAGGGTCCACCAGTACACCGGCACGGGATAGGTCAGGCCGGCGGCGGCCACCAGGTGCATCGCCCCGATGCAGCCCAGCATCAGCAGCGCCGACACCCCCGCCATGGCCAGGCGGATGCGCTGATGGGGATCGGTCGTGATGAGTGCATCCAGCGTCCGCTGGGCAAGGCCGCGGCGGCCCGTGGCCTCCTGGTTCACGCAAGCTCCTTTTCTCAGAGGCGCGGGGCTGCGGACCGCGCACGCTGTGTGCACTGTAAGCGGCCCGCGCGCGGTCTGAGAATAGGTAGTTGCCGTGAGCTGGAGGTCTGGCCTGCCAGGGGGCGATGAGTTGTCCCGATGCCCTGTCGTGGGACTGCGTTGACGGGCGGTACCGGCCGCTGTGCAGTGCGGCGCCGGTTGCGCTACAGCCAGAATTCCTGCTCAGCTTTGTGGCCTTGGGTTTGCAACGCGGTGCACAGGGTGCGCAGCGTGGCTGGCAGGTCGGGGTCGGCCTGCAGGCGCTGCAGCCAGGCATGGTCGTGTGCGCTCAGCGGGAGGCGCGGGGCCGCGCCCCAGTCTTGCGGCTGCATGCGGTGGGCCTGCCAAGGCAGGCCCACCGCATGCCACAGCGCACCTGCGGCCAGCGCGATGGCCACGCCCGCGGGGTCAGGGTCGCAGCTCACATCGGCTGGTGCGGGGGCTTGCTGTAGCAGCCACTGCATCGCCTCCCGCCAGCTCTGCGGCGGCTGGCCGGGCAGCCAGACCACGCAAGTGCCGGGCGCGGCCGCCAGTGCCTGGCGCTCGAAGCTTGCACGGTTCTCGATCAGCCAGTAGCGGCGGGGCGCCCGCACCCGAGCCGGCGCGCCAAACAGACGCGTGGGCAGGCCGCACAGGCCGGCAGCCGCCACATCGATGCAGCCCCCGGGCGTATTCAGAGTGAGCGAGCCGCCCAGCCACAACAGCGGCGCGAAGCGGGCGATGCCCAGCGCTTCCAGCGGCACATGGGCTTGCAGCCATTTCCATTCAGTCGGGGTGATGGCCTTGGTGGTGCCGCGCGCGTGCTGGGCGAAATCCTGGCGCAACCCGAAGCGCTGGTCGGCCTGCCAACTGGCCAAGGCTTGCAGCAACTGCAGGCGCGCCTGGCGCAGCGTCTCGCCCTGGCGGCTGTCCAGACAGTGGCGCACAGCGCTTTCTAGCCAGGGCTCCTGCTCGCCCAGGGCCTGCAGTTGTGCTGCCAACTGCTGGCGAGCGCTCTCGCGGGTGGCTGCGCTGCGCAGGCCCACGGCCTCCTGCAGCACGGCCACATCGCTCCACACGATGCGTTCGACGCGCCACTGGGCGTGGATGAAGCGTTCCTTGGTGCGCAGCGCACCGGCATGCAGCAGCAGATCCAGGAGACCCTCGGCCAGCTCCAGCCGCTGCGCGCCCGCAATGTCCAACAGGGACTGCCATTGGCGTTCTGCCGCGTCGGCGCGCAGCCAGTCGCACAAAAGGGCCTGTTGGGCGGGGCGCAACGTTGGCAGGCTCGTCCACGGTGCGCCGTGCCGCGTACGGCGACTGTGCCCGTTGGGTTGCGTGCGCAGGGCGGTCATGCGCTGAGGGGTTTGAGCTCCGGCACGCCGCGCCGCTTGGCCACGGCGATGGGCGGCGCCCAGCGGCTGCCGGCGGGCTTCTTGCTGGTCACGAGGGTGATCTCGGCGGGCTCGAACACCTCCAGGTTGTGCGTGATCGGCGTGGTCAGCACGTACTGCGCGCGCGTGCTGCGCAGGAAGTGGCCCACGAGCTGGATGTTGCGCACGTCCAGGTGGGCGAAGGGCTCGTCGATGAAGACGAAGCCGCCCGAGCCGCTTTCCTCGTCTTTCAGCAGGCCCACCAGCAGGATCAGCGACTTGATGACCTGCTGCCCGCCCGAGGCCTCGCCGTCGTTCAGCCCGATGCTGCCCTTGCCGTCGAAGGCGAAATGCACCTTCAGGCCCGCCTGGGCGAGCACGGTGTCGTCGTTCTCCAGCAGGGGGAGGTCGGCCGCCACTTCCACACCGGCCAGCTGGCCCAGCTCCTGGATGTTCTTGCGGTAGCGGCGCACCGTGCTGCGCAGCACCTCGATGTAGCTCTCGCGCGCGTTCAGCACCGCCGTGGCGGCCTGGGCGTTCTTGACCTGGTGGTCCGACAGGCTGGCCGCCTGCTCGCGCACCGTCACGTCCATGCGGCGGTGGCGTTCTTCCACGGTGGCGTCCTGCTCCCAGGTGCCTTGCTCCAGTTCCTGCTCCACGGCATGCAGGCGCAGCTTGGCCTGGGTGTCGTTCACGTATTCGTCGACCAGCGCGCCCATGGCGGCGGGCGTGATCCAGCGCGCCGGGAACTGCGCACGCTGGGCCTGGCTGCGGGCCACGGCCCCTTGTTGCTGGCGGCGGCGCGCGCTCCACTCCTGCGCGGCGCGCTCGCTGTCGCCGCGCGCGCGCTGCAGCTGCGCCTCCAGGCGCTTGTGCTCCTCATTGAAGGCGCGGTGGCGGTCGTGGGCGCGGGTGGATTCCTGCTCCAGGCGCTGCCACAGCTGGGCCGCGGCCACGCGCGCCTGCTTGGCGGCGGGCAACTGCTCGCGCGCCTGGCCAAACTCGTCGCTGCGGCGCGCCAGCTCCTCGGCGGCGCTGTGGCCTTCCAGGGCGCGGCGGGTGTCGGTGATCTGGCGCTTGAGGGCCATGAGCTGGTCCAGCACGGGTGCCAGCTGCGCATCGATGCGGGCCAGGTCGCGCTCGGCCGCGCTGCGGCGTGCCTGCACGGCGCTGGCGCCGAACTGGTGCTCATGCGCCTCCACCCACATGGAGCGCGCGCCGCGCCCGTCGTGCATGTAGGCCTGGGGCGTGATCCAGGTGCCGCCCAGCTTCTTGCCCTCGCGCGGGTCGGCCACGCAGCGCAGGTTCTGCAGTTGCTGCACCAGCCAGCGCGGCACGGGCGCGGTGAAGCGCACATGCTCCAGCAGCGTGCCGCTCTCGCCCTTCAGCGCCACGCTGCCCGGCTCGACGATGTAGTGGCGGTAGCGCTCGCGCTCGCCCAGCTCCCAGGCCTCGGTCAGATCGTCCGCCTGGTCCAGCAGCACCACCCAGCGGTGGCCGCGCAGCACACCCTCGATGGCGGCGCGCCAGCGCTCGTCCTGCACTTCCACGGTTTCGGCGACGAAGCGGTGGCCGATGCCGGCGTTGGCCAGTTGTTTGCGAAAGCGCAGCACCTCGGGCGGCAGCGGCGGCAGGCTCTGGCCTTCGAGTGCGGCGAGCTGCGCGGCGGCCAGCTTGCGCCGCTGGGTGAGTTGGCTGCGCTCGTCCTGCAGGGCCGATTCCTGGTCCTGCAACTGGGCCAGGTGGGCCTGCAATTCGTCGGCATTGCTGCCCTTGTCCACCAGCGCCAGCAGCTCCTGCTCGCGCTGGGCCAGCTTTTCCAGCGGGGCCTCGTGGCGTGTGGCCTCGTCCAGCTGCGTGCGCGCCTGGTCGCGCTCTGCGCGCAGCTGCTCGGCTTGCTGTTGCGCGCGCGTGCCTTCCTCCAGCAGGTGCAGCAGGCGCTTGTTCTGCACCGCCTGCTCCGCCAGGGCCGCGCGGTGCTGGGCCTTCTGGCGGCGCAGCTCGCGCGACTGTTTGGTGAGCTGCTCGCGCTCGCCCCACCAGCCGAGCACGGGCAGCACCTCGGTGGCCAGGCGCTCGCGCTCGGCCAGGCGCATCTGCCAGGTCTTGTAGCTGGTCACGCGGTTGTGCAGTTCGGAGAGCTGCGCGCGGCTGTGGTCCAGCTCGCGCTCGGCCTGCGCCATCTCGCGCGCCAGCTGCTGCTGGTGCTCGCGCGCCTGGTCGTAGGCGTCCAGCACCTGCTGGTCGCCGAACACGTCGAACACCAGGCGCAGCAGCTCGCGCGGGCTGAATTCGCACAGCCGGTCGGTCTGGCCCTGCTCCAGCGAGAGCACGCGCGCAATCGCCGGCGACAGGCCGGCGGCGGCCAGCACGCGGCCCCAGGCCTCCACGCCCATGAAGCCCAGGTCCTTCTCGGGCATGTCCAGCAGCTGCTCGATGGAGACATCGCCCTCCACCAGGCAGTAGCGGCGCTGCCAGTCGCCCCCGTTCTTGTCGATACGGCAGGCCAGCGTGACCTGGTCGCTGTAGAGCAGGCGGCGCGCAAACGGGCGGCTGGAGCTTTGCCGGCCCTGCGGCCGGTTGTCCACCACGGCGCGCAGCCAGGCAGTCTGCGCGCCGGCGTGGCGCGCATAGGTGCGGTAGTCGCGCGGGGCCGAGCAGCGCAGGCCCAGCAGGGTGCGCATGGCGTCCAGCAGCGTGGTCTTGCCCGAGCCGTTGGGCCCCGCAATCGTGATGATGGAGCCGTCCAGCGGCAGCGACACGCGCTGGCAGTAGTCCCAGTGAACGAGTTCCAGGGTTTGCAGGTGGAACATGGCGGTCAGTTCTCCTGCACCGTGGATGCTTCGTTATTCATAGCTGCTGGCGCTTGCTGTTCGGGCGTTAGAGGCTGATTTGGCTCGGATTCCGGCGCAGCCGCGCGCTCGCGCAGCAGTACGTCGGCCAGCGCGCCGTCCAGGATGCGCGGGGCGAGCACGTCGTAGTCCAGCAGCACGTCCAGCAGCGGCCCCTCGGCGATCTCGTCCTGGCGGCGCAGGATGAAGCCGTGGCGCTCCAGCAGCTTGAGGTTGGCGTCCAGGCGCAGCTTCTTGCCCAGCTGCGGGCCATAGTCCTCCAGCAGCGCCTTGTACGACAGCACGGGGCTGGCCACGCTGGCCTGGGGCAGGGGCTTGGCACCGGGGAAAAAGTCGTTCTGCCCCGCGTCGGCCTCCTGCACGCGGCTGGTCTGGCGCTCGCGCTTGGGCAACACGATGAGCGCCCACAGCACGATGAGCAGCGCCTGCGCGTCGCGCGGCAGCTCCAGGTTGTTGTTGGCGTTCAGGCCGGACTCGCCCATCACCCCGTTCTGCGCGGCGCTCAAGAGGGCCACGCTCACGTGGTCGGCGTAGATGCTGTCCATCCAGCGCAGGCCGGATTGGGCCAGGCGTTGCTCCACCTGGGCAAAGAGTTCGGCATCGACCAGCGCGCGCTTCACACGCGGGTGGCTGCGGGGCAGCCAGCGGCGCGTGAGCAGCTCGGCGATCAGCAGGGCGGCGTCATCCATTCTTCACTTCCTCGGTGCCCTGGGGGCTGTCGGGTTCGGCCGGCACCAGCCGGCCACGGCTGAGCAGCTCCACCTGGTGGTGGTCCAGCGGCTCGGCCTGCGGCTGCCATTCGATGCGCCACGGCTGGCGCGCCAGCTCGCCCGTCAGGCCCGGCAGCACGGCGGCCTGCGGATCGCCCAGCAGGGGCATGAGCTGGGCCTTGTAGGCCAGCTGCGCGTAACGCGTGGCGCCGGGGCGCGGGCCCAGCAGGGCCTCGGCCGCGGTGCGGGCGGCATCGGCATGGCCGCCGTCGCGGGCCCATTCGGCGAGCAGCGCATTCAGGTCGCCCAGCTCGCGCGGCAGGGCCACGGCGGTCAGCGTGCCGGCGGGCGCGCTCTGCGCGTTGGGCAGGGCCTCGGCCAGCGCGGGCTGGGGGCGGTCGCGTTCGAACTCGGCCTCCACCACGTCCAGCAGCTCGTGCGGGGCCAGCGTGGCCAGTTGCGTGGGCAGGGCCACGGCGCCGTCCAGCAGGCGGTGCAGCTGCGGCGCGGCCTGCAGCCAGCGCTTCACGTCGGTGCTGGTGATGCCGGTGGTGCCCAGCGTCACGCGCTGGCGGTCCACCTGCTGCAGCGCACGGTTGAACTGGCTGGCCATGGCCAGCAGGCGCGACTGCGCCTGGCCCAGGCCGCGCGCCGCGCGCTCCAGCAGCAGGTGGCCGTGGCTGTTGCCGATGATGGCGGTGATGGCGTCGGAGGCGCGGTCGATGAGCTGGGCTGCGCGGTCGTAGCGCTTGCGCGCCTCGCGCAGGCGGAACTCGGAGCCGCTGGCGATGGCGTCGGCAAACTCGCCGTGCAGGCGCGCCAGTTGCGCCTGCAGCAGCTGCACCTGGCCGGCATCCACGCTGCCCAGCTGGTTGGCGCCCACCACTTGGCCCAGCAGGGCGGCCAGTTCGCCGCCGTCGGCGTTGTCGTCTTCGGGCGCGGGGCTGGTCAGCGGTGCCAGCAGGCCGGCCACGCGCTGGGCCAGCGCGGGCAGGTGGTAGCTGCGCTGGGTCTCGTCCCAGGCCAGCAGGCCCACGTCGCGCAGGCGCTTGAGCACCGTCTCCAGCGCTTCGGGGCGCAGCGCGTGAAAGAGTTCGTCGATGCGTTCGCGCGGTAGTTGCGCGTCGCCCTGCGCCGCCAGCTGCAGGAACACCCACACGCGCAGCTGCACCAGCGCCGCGGGGCCGTGGAACAGGCCGCTCAGCGCCTGCGTGAGCGGCTGCTGGCGCGACAGGTGCCACAGCAGCGGGGAGTCCTGCGCGGTATCGTCAAAACTGTAGGCGTCGCGAAAGAAATCCGCGATGGCGCCCATGCCTAGGCCCATGCCTGCGCCCACGCCGTTGTCCAGCGCGTCATCGCCGACCTGTGGCGCCAGGTCGTCCGGGGCCAGTGCGCGCATCAGGCCAGCCCCAGCAGCGCCAGTGCCGCCACCGAGGCAGTTTCCGCCCGCAGCACGCGCGCGCCCAGGCTGGCCGGCGCAAAGCCCTGGGCCAGCGCGGCGTCTTCCTCCTGCGCGGTCAGGCCGCCCTCGGGGCCGTGCAGCACCCAGACGGCGCCGCCCTGGGCCGCGGCTTCCCGCAGCGGGCAGCTGCCGCTGCGCAGCGACAGCAGCAGGCGCGCCGCGTCCGGCGCGAGTGCGTCGGCAGGGGGCTGGCGCAGCCAGTCGGCCAGGGACAGCGGCGCGTGCACGGAGGGCACGCGGTTGCGCCCGCATTGCTCGCAGGCCGCCACGGCAATCGCCTGCCAGTGCTGCTGGCGCTTGGCGGCGCGCTCGCCGGACAGCTTGAGCACGCTGCGTGCCGCGGCAATCGGCTGGATGCTCGCGGCACCCAGCTCGGTGGCCTTTTCCACCAGCCAGTCCATGCGCTCGTTGGCGGGCATGCCCACCACCAGGTGCACGGCGCGCGCGGCCTCGCGCTCCACGGCGCTGTGGCTGCCGACCTGCACCTGCACATCGCTGCGGCCCATGTGGGTGACGGTGGCGCTCCACTCGCCGCCCTCGCCGTTGAACAGCGTGACCGCGTCGCCCGGCTGCAGGCGCAGCACCTGCACATGGCGCGCGGCCGTCGGCGGCAGCGTGAGCTGCGCATCAGCGGCCAGGGGCAGGGGGCAGTGAAAACGGGGCATATCTTTCAAAAATAGTAGCTGCCAGCGCTTGGTGGACAAGCGCTGGAGGTTGATTTGGCTTGTAAACCTACACGCGCCCGAAGGCGTAGCCCATGGCGGCCTGGGTGCCTTCCAGTTCGTCCACCAGCCGCAGCAGCGGCGACAGCTCGCGGTAGCGGCCGGCCGTCTGGCGGATGTAGGCGATGAAGCGCGGTGCGTCGGCCAGGTACTTGGGCTTGCCGTCGCGCAGCGTCAGGCGCGCGAAGATGCCGGCCACCTTCAGGTGGCGCTGCAGCGCCATGAAGTCCACCGCGCGGTAGAAGTCGCCGAAGTCCGCACCCCAACCGCTGCCGCTCGCGGCGCCGAGAATGCCCGCACGGCGGGCCTTCTCCCAGTAACGCACGGTAATGTCGATGACGAAGTCTTCTTCCCAGCTGATGAAGGCGTCGCGCATCAGGCTGGCGATGTCATAGGTCACGGGGCCGTAGACCGCGTCCTGGAAGTCCAGCACGCCCAGGCGCTCGTCCGCACCCACCATCAGGTTGCGCATCATGAAGTCGCGGTGCACGTACACGCTGGGGGCCGCCAGGTTCTGCGCCACGATGGCGTCGAAGGCGCGGGCCAGCGTGGTTTGCTGAGCGTCGGTCAGCGTGGCCTGGCGGTGGCGGGCGATGTACCAGTCGGGAAAGAGCTGCAGCTCGCGGCGCAGCAGCGGCTCGTCGTAGGCCGGCAGCACGCCGGGGCGCGAGGCGCGCTGCCAGTCGATGAGCAGGTCCACGGCCTGCAGGTACCAGGCGTGCGCGGCGGCCGGGTTGGCAGGGTCCAGGCGTTCGATGACCGTCTGCGCGCCCAGGTCGGACAGCAGCATGAAGCCGTGCGCTTCGTCCCAGGCCAGGATCTGCGGCACGCGCAGGCCGGCGGCCTGCAGCAGCGCCTGCACCTGCACGAACGGGCGGCAGTCTTCCTTGTCGGGCGGCGCGTCCATGACGATGCGGCTGGTGCCATCAACGGCGTCCAGGCGCAGGTAGCGGCGAAAGCTCGCGTCCGCGGACGCCGGGCGCAGGGACTCGCGCCGCAACTGGAGCGAGGCGGCCAGCGGGGCCAGCCAGGCGTTGAAGGCTGCCTGGCGGGCCGGGTCGGTCCAGTGCACGGCGCCCGTATGCACGGCGCCCGTGGCCGGCTCGGATGTGCCCGCCGGAGTGGGGGAAGAGGGGTGGCTCATGGATAATCGGATTCTACAAACCCGGCCTTCCCCGGCGGGGTGGCCCGCGGTGCCCGTGCCTAGCGGCCCGCCGTCCGTCGCAATCCATGGATCGTCTCCCCTTGCCCCACGCCCTGCACGTCCCGACGCACCGCCCATTCGCCGCGCCCCTGCCTCCGCGCCGCATGCTGGCGCGGCTGGCGGCCCTGATGCTGTGCGGCGTGCCACTGGCCGTGCTGGCCCAGGCACAGCCGTCCCAAGATGCTGCGCCGGCCGAGCCACCGCCGGCGCTGCGCTCCAGCCCGCGCTTGCAGGAGGTGCTGCCCTACGGCATCCGCCAGCAACTGCCGGTGTTCGTGCGCGGAGACCGCGTGACGGGCCAACCGGACATCCAGGCCACGATCGAGGGCAACGCCGAGCTGCGCCGCGGCGACACGGTGGTGCATGCCGACCGCATGCAATACGACGTGGCCGATGACCGCGCGCGCGCCAGCGGCAACGTGCTCATCAACCGCGCGGGCAACCGGTATGAAGGCTCGCAGCTGGACCTGCGCGTGGAGGCCTTCACCGGCTTCTTCAGCGACGCGCGCTACCGCTTCCTGGAGACCGCGGCGCATGGCCAGGCCTCGCGCGTGGACTTCCTCGACCGCGACCGTTCCGTGGTGCACAACGCCACCTACACCACCTGCGAGCGCACCGACGAGGCCAGTTGGCAGCCCGACTGGATCCTGCGCGCCGAGCGCATCCACCTGGACCGCGTGGAGGACGTGGGCACGGCCGAGAATGGCGTGCTGGAGTTCAAGGGCGTGCCGGTGCTGCCGATTCCGCGCATCACCTTCCCGCTGTCGGACCGGCGCAAGTCCGGCCTGCTGCCGCCCACGCTCGGGCTGGACAGCGTCAGCGGCTTCGAGTACGCGCAGCCGTACTACTGGAACATCGCGCCCAACCGCGACGCCACCATCACGCCTACGGTCATGACGCGGCGCGGCGTGGCCCTGGGCACGGAGTTCCGCTACCTGGAGCCGCGCTACAGCGGCGAGCTGACGGCCGACTACATGCCCAATGACCGGCTGCGCGACCGCGACCGCTGGGCCTACGGCATCAAGCACCGCGCTACCTTTGATACGCCCGCAGGCGGCGTGGGACTGGGCATCGACATCAAGCGCGTGAGCGACGACAACTACTGGCGCGATTTTTCCCAGCGCAACAGTGGCCGCAGCGGCGTGAACGACCAGCTCACCCAGCGCCTGCTGCCGGGCGACGCGACGCTGAACTGGGCGCGCGGCGAGCATTCGCTGCTGCTGCGCACCCTCAAGTGGCAAACGCTGCAGGACGTGAACGCGCCCATCATCCCGCCCTACGACCGCATGCCGCAGCTGCGCTGGGAGTACCGGCCGCTGCAGCTGGCCGGCGGGCTGGATGCGAGTGTCGAGGCCGACTACACCAGCTTTCACGCCGACCGCGCCTACACCGGCCAGCCCAACGCCAAGCGCAGCTACACCATGGCGCAGGTCAGCCGGCCGTTCCTGGCGCCGGCGGGTTTCATCACACCGCGCGTGCAGCTGCACAGCACGCACTACGAGTTCGATGCGCCGCTGGCCAACGGCCAGCGCACCGCCAGCCGCACGCTGCCCACGTTCAGCCTGGACAGCGGCCTGGTGTTCGAGCGCGACGCCCGCTATTTCGGCCGCGACTTCCTGCAGACCCTGGAGCCGCGCGCCTTCTATACCTACACCCCGTACCGCGACCAGCGCCTGCTGCCGATCTACGACACCGCGGTGAACGACTTCAACTTCGCGTCGATCTACACCGAGAACGCCTTTGGCGGACAGGACCGGCTGGCCGACAACAACCTGCTCACGCTGGGCGTGACCACGCGCCTGCTCGACCCCGACACCGGCGCCGAGGCCGCGCGCTTCGGCGTGGCACAGCGCGTGCGCTTTTCCGACCAGGAAGTCACCATGCCCGGCGGCTCGCCGGTGAACGAGCGGCTGTCGGACGTGCTGCTGGGCGCGGGCATCAACTGGACGCCGCAGTGGGGCTTCGACTCCACGGTGCAATACAACCCCAAGACCGGCCGGTCCCTGCGCACCACGGTGGGGGCGCGCTATTCGCCCGGCAACTACCGCACGGTGAGCGCGGCCTACCGCATGCAGAAGGTCACCGGCCTGATCACCGAGCCCAGCGAGCAGATCGACGTGGGCTGGCAGTGGCCGCTCAACGACCTGTGGGGCGACCGCGGCGACAAGCCCTCCTCTGCCGGGGGGCGTTGGTATAGCGTGGGGCGGCTGAACTACAGCCTGCAGGACCGCAAACTGGTGGACACCGTGGTGGGCCTGGAGTACGAGAGCTGCTGCTGGATCGGCCGCGTGGTGCTGGAGCGCCTGCAGCGCAGCGTCACGTCCTCCAACACCCGGCTCATGTTCCAGATCGAATTCATCGGCTTCTCGCGCCTGTCGCTGGGCTCCAACCCGCTGTCCAGCCTCAAGCAGAATGTGCCGCGCTACCAGTTCCTGCGCGAAAGCGTGTCCACCCCCAGCCGCTTCACCCAGTACGATTGATCGCCTTGCGCGCCGCCCCGCTTGGGCGACGCGCCGCCTTGCACCATGAATTTGCACCACGCCATGAAACACCGTGCCTTGACCCTGGGCCTGGTCTGCCTGACCGCCGTCGCACCGCTGGTGCCCATGAGCGCCCATGCGCAGGGGCTGCGCCCATCGGCCTCCGGCCAGCCGCGGCTGCCCTCCGCAGCGACGCTGCTGCCGCCGGCCGGTGCGACGGCCTCCAATGCGCCGCGGCAGGCGGATTACATCGTCGCCGTGGTCAATTCCGAGCCCATCACCAACAACGAGGTGCGCCAGCGCACCGAGCGCGTGGTGCAGCAGATCGCCAGCCAGGGCGGCCAGGTTCCGCCGCAGGAGCTGCTGGCCAAGGAGGTGCTGGAGCGCCTGATCCTGGAGAAGATCCAGGTGCAGCAGGCCAAGGAGACCGGCATCAAGGTGGACGACTATGCCGTCAACCAGGCCGAGCAGTCGGTGGCGCGGCAGAACAGCATCAGCGTGGACGAAATGCACCGGCGCCTGGCCGCCGATGGCATCAGCAAGGAGCGCTTTCGCGAAGAACTGCGCAACCAGCTGCTGGCGCTGCGCCTGCGTGAGCGCGACGTGGAGTCGCGCGTGCGTGTGAGCGACCTGGAGGTGGACCAGTACCTGCATGACCAGCGGCAGGCCGCCGGCCCGGGCAAGCTGGAACTCAACCTGGGTCACATCCTGGTGAAAGTGCCCGAGAACGCCGGCCCGGACGAGGTGGCCCAGCGCTCGGCGCGCGCGCAGGAGGCGCTGGCCAAGGTGCAGGCGGGTGGCGACTTTGGCGCCGTGGCGCGCGAGTATTCCGATGCGCCCGAAGGCGCCAACGGCGGACTGCTGGGCCTGCGCCCGGCCGACCGCTATCCCGAGTTGTTCGTGAACGCCACGCAGCAAGCCAGCGTGGGCAGCGTGGTCGGCCCGGTGCGCTCGCCCGCGGGCTTTCACATCCTGAAGGTGGTGGACAAGACCCAGAGCGGCGTGCCCACCACGGCCGTGCAGAGCCACGCGCGCCACATTCTGCTGCGCACCAATGCCAACCTGTCGGAACGCCAGGCGGCCGAGCGGCTGGAGGATCTGCGCGATCGCATCGCGCGCGGCGGCGCCGACTTCGCGGCGCTGGCACGCGAGTATTCGCAGGACGGCAGCGCCAAGGACGGCGGCGACCTGGGTTGGGCATCGCCCGGGCGCTACGTGCCCGAATTCGAAGAGGCGCTCAATGCCCTGCGCCCTGGCGAGATCAGCCGTCCCGTGGTGTCGCGCTTTGGGGTGCACCTGATCCAGCTGCTGGAGCGCCGCGAGGCCAAGCTCACCCAGCGCGAGCAGCGTGACATGGTGCGCGACACCGTGCGCGAAAAGAAGCTCGACGAGGCCTTCGCCACCTGGATCCAGGAAGCCCGGGGTCGGGCCTACGTGGAATACCGCGACGCTCCGCAATGAAGCACATCCCGCGCAAGCGCTTCGGCCAGCACTTCCTGAGCGACCAGGGCATCATCGATGCGATCGTGCGCGCCATCGCGCCCGAGCCCGGGCAGCCCATGGTGGAGATCGGCCCGGGGCTGGCGGCGCTGACCCAGCCGCTGGTTGAACGCCTGGGCCGGCTCACAGTGGTCGAACTGGACCGCGACCTGGCCGCTCGGCTGCGCCAGCACGGGCAGCTCGATGTCATCGAGTCCGATGTGCTGAAAGTGGACTTTGCGCAGGTAGCGCAAGCGCTGAATGCTCCCAAGATAAGAGTGGTCGGCAACCTGCCCTACAACATCTCCACGCCCATCCTGTTCCATCTGCTGGCGCACGTGCGGGTCATTGCGGACCAGCATTTCATGCTGCAAAAGGAAGTCATCGACCGCATGGTGGCCGCGCCGGCGACCAGCGCCTATGGCCGGCTCTCGGTGATGCTGCAATGGCGCTACGCCATGGAGAACGTGCTGTTCGTGCCGCCCGAGAGCTTCGACCCGCCGCCGCGCGTGGACAGTGCGGTGGTGCGCATGGTGCCGCACGAAGCGCCCGAGGCGCTGTCGATGCCCGTGCTGGAGGAGTTGGTGCAGGTGGCCTTCAGCCAGCGGCGCAAGCTGTTGCGCCACACGCTGGGCCGCTGGCTCGAAGCGCGGCAGTTTGCCGGCACGTTCGACACCCAGCGCCGGGCCGAGGAGGTGCCGGTGAGCGAGTATGTCGCATTGGCGCAGGAATGCTCCTGAAATAGGAGCTGCTCGCGCTTATTGGTAGGGCGCTAGCGCCCGATTTGATTCAAAGCGCAAAACCGTGACCGGCCGGAGCAGGGCTGCGGCCGGTCATGCTTCATCACGCGGCCGTGAGCCAGTAGCCAGCGTTGAAGGGGCTGCTCATGCGCAGCGCCATGGGGGAGACGTCCACCAGCTTGTCGGTGGGCATCTTCTCGCCCACGGGATCGATCGCGATCTCTATGGCCTGGGAGGCAGCACTGCCGTGCTCCTCCTGCGCCCGTTCCGCCTGGCCGGCGGTTGCAGAACGGGCTACAGAAAAGAATAGAAGCAGCGGAACGGGATCTTGCGGTCGCCCCAGTAGTCGGCGGCATCGCGGAAGATGTCCAGCAGCTGCTCCCGGGCTTCCTTGTCGAACTTGGCCGTGATCGGGATCTGCTCCAGCACCACGATGAAGCCCGGCTGCGGGCCCGACTTGTGCAGCGGATCGGTCATGCAGTCGTACAGCGCGTCGAAGTTCTTGCCGAAGTGCGCCGGGAAGGTGAACTGCGTGGCGATCAGGTCCAGGATGTCCTGCTTGGACTGCGCATGTGCCAGGTTGGCATACAGGAAGTGGTGGCCCATGGCGCGCGCCGTGTCCTGCAGGTCGTGCACCCGGAAGGCACGGATCGACTGCACGATATTGGGGCGCACACCGCGCAGAAGCGTTTCCTGGTCTTTACGAAGTGGCGTTTCCATCTCCGTTGCTCTTTCTTTTAGAGGTCCACGAATAAGAAGTATCCGACAGCCTGGCGAAGGCGGCTAGCGGAAGAAAAACCGTTGGTGCAATGCATCAGGGGCCTTGCCAGGGGATTTGCCGCAAGGGGCATTCCTGGCGTTCATTCCCTGATTTCTCGAAAGCTCGCGTAATGGTCGCTGGTGAAATAGCAGGCGTCCGGTGTGCGGGGAGCGCCCCCGCACACGATGCGCCGCGCTCCCCGGTGGCGCACGCCGGGCGTGCGCACCGTGTATTCGCGGTAATAGCCGCGTTTCTTCAGGGGGAGCAGACGCTCGCGGTTGCCGAATACCGAACCATCCTTGTCGTACGGGAACGGCCCACCCTCATGGATCAGCGCATAGGTGGCCCGCCCCTGCGGGGGGAGCTCAGCCAGCGAGATGGGAGGATTGGCGGCAGTGTCAGGGAGCTGCCGCGCGGACACCACCACGGGCGCAAGCGTGACCGCAGCACCCAGAACGCACGCCCCCATTGCCTTGTACGCCCGGATGGCGACAGCCTGCAACATCCACTACACCTTTCAGAAACTACGGGTTAACCCGAAATTTCGACCCGCTAGTGTGACAAAAAGGCGCACATAAGGCAAGCGCCTGCCCAAAAAATGGGCAGGAACGAAGGGCAATTGTCAGCGCCCACTCGTAGAGCGGCGCTTGTCATGGCCGTTATCGGGCCGCGTTGGCATCCGCCACGGTGAGGGCGGTCATGTTGACGATGCGGCGCACCGTGGCGCTGGCGGTGAGAATGTGCACCGGCTCAGCCGCGCCCAGCAGCACCGGGCCAATGGCGATATTGCCGCCAGCGGCGGTCTTGAGCAGGTTGTAGGAGATGTTGGCCGCGTCGATGTTGGGCATGACCAGCAGGTTGGCGTCGCCCGCCAGCGTGCCATGGGGCATGAGGGCCGAGCGGGCCTTGCCGTCCAGCGCCACGTCGCCGTGCATTTCGCCGTCCACCTCCAGCCAGGGCGCCTGTACGCGCAGCAGGTCCAGCGTCTGGCGCATCTTCACCGCGCTGGGTTGGTTGCTGGACCCGAAGTTGGAGTGCGACAGCAACGCTGCCTTGGGCTTGATGCCGAAGCGCATCATCTCCTCGGCCGCCATGATGGTGATCTCGGCGAGCTGCTCGGCCGTGGGGTCGTAGTTCACATGGGTGTCCACCACGAACACCTGGCGATCGGGCAGCAGCAGGCCGTTCATGCAGGCGTAGGTGTTCACGCCGGCGCGCTTGCCGATCACCTGGTCGATGTACTGCAGATGGTGCGATGTGTGGCCCCAGGTGCCGCAGATCAGGCCGTCCACCTCGCCCTTGTGCAACAGCATCGAGCCGATCAGCGTCAGGCGCCGGCGCATCTCGATCTTGGCGATGGGCACCGTCACGCCCTTGCGCTCGGTCATGCGGTGGTAGGTCTGCCAGAAGTCGCGGTAGCGGTGGTCCTGCTCCACGTTGACCACGTCGTAGTCCTGGCCCTCTTTCAGGCGCAAGCCGAATTTCTCGATGCGCTGGGCGATGATGGCCGGGCGGCCGATGAGCGTGGGGCGCGCGATCTTCTCGTCCACCACGATCTGCGCGGCGCGCAGCACGCGCTCTTCCTCGCCCTCGGAGAAGGCCACGCGCTTCTTGGGAGCCACCTTGGCCGCCGTGAAGATCGGCTTCATCGTCGTGCCGGAGGCGTAGACGAAGGTCTGCAGATGGTCGCGGTAGGCGTCCATGTCGGCCACGGGGCGCTGGGCCACGCCGCTGTCGGCCGCGGCCTGCGCCACCGCCGGCGCGATCTTCATCATCAGGCGCGGGTCGAACGGCTTGGGAATCAGGTAGTCCGGGCCGAAGGCCAGCGGCTCGCCGACATAGGCGGCAGCCACCACTTCGCTCTGCTCGGCCTGGGCCAGCTCGGCGATGGCATGAACGGCGGCGATCTCCATCTCGGTGGTGATCGTCGTGGCGCCGCAGTCCAGCGCGCCGCGGAAGATGTACGGGAAGCACAGGACGTTGTTGACCTGGTTCGGATGGTCGGTGCGGCCGGTGGCGATGATGGCGTCGTCGCGGACCGCCTTCACGTCTTCGGGCGAGATCTCGGGGTTGGGGTTGGCCAGCGCGAAGATCAGCGGGCGCGCGTTCATCTTGCGGACCATGTCTTGCTTGAGCACGCCGCCGGCCGACAGGCCGAGGAACACGTCGGCACCTTCGATCACCTCCGCCAGCGTGCGGGCGGACGTCTTCTGGGCGTATTGCACCTTGTCCTCGTCCATGAGCTCGGTGCGTCCTTCGTAGACCACGCCGGCCAGGTCGGTCACCCAGATGTTTTCCCGTGGAATGCCCAGCTTGACCAGCAGGCCCAGGCAGGCCAACGCGGCCGCGCCGGCGCCCGAGGTCACGAGCTTGATCTTCTTGGGGTCCTTGCCGGCCACCTTCAGGCCGTTGAGGATGGCGGCGCCCACGACGATGGCCGTGCCGTGCTGATCGTCATGGAACACCGGAATGCTCATGCGCTCGCGCAGCTTGCGCTCGATGTAGAAGCAGTCCGGGGCCTTGATGTCTTCCAGGTTGATGCCGCCGAACGTGGGTTCCAGCGAGGCAATGATCTCGATGAGCTTGTCCGGGTCCTTCTCGTTGATCTCGATGTCGAACACATCGATGCCCGAGAACTTCTTGAACAGAACGCCCTTGCCTTCCATCACCGGCTTGCCGGCCAGCGGGCCGATATCGCCCAGGCCCAGCACGGCCGTGCCGTTGGTCACCACGCCGACCAGGTTGCCGCGGGCGGTGTAGCGAAAGGCAGCGGCGGGGTCCTTGACGATCTCTTCGCAGGGCGCGGCCACGCCGGGGGAATAGGCCAGTGCCAGGTCATGCTGATTGACCATCTGCTTGGTCGCAGCAATCGTGATCTTGCCGGGCTGGGGAAACTCGTGATATTCGAGTGCGGCACGACGCAGCAGGGCGCGCTTGTCGGACGTGGGGGGGGCCGCGGGGGTATCGGGCATTGAGGCGTCTCCAGCTCAAAAGTCAGGGGGCTGACGCCGCGCCCGAACCGCCGGGGCGGGTTGTCAGCTGATCGCGAGCCTGCCGCGATCGCCTGCCGGCCTTCAAGGGCTGCGAAGCAGGAAAGGAGCGCAAACAGGCTCTGAGGGACCGCGATTGTAGGGGAGGCTTGCGTGGAAACCCTGGTACGCAGACATGCGTATGTGGGTGAAACAGTTTTACCGCAGGTTGCGATCGGACCTTGTATGCCCGACGGCTCAGGCCATCAACGTGCTGTCCGCCGTTTGCTCGGTGGGAGGCCTGGCACTACTGGTCACGCGATTGCGGCCGGCCTGTTGGGCAGCGTACATCGCCTGGTCGGCGCAAGCGATGAGCGCCTGGGGCGTATCGCCTTGGTCCGGGAAGGCCGCCACGCCGCAGGACAGGGTGGCAGTCAATTCCGCGCTTGGAGCACGGATACGCAGCGCTTCGAAAGCCCGCCGCAGTTCCTGTGCGCGCTCGATCGCCACGGCCGGCGGGGTGTTGTCGAGCACCACCACGAACTCCTCGCCTCCCAGGCGGCAGGCTGCGTCCTCGGGGCGCACATGCTGCAGCAGCAACTGCGCCATTGCCTGCTGCACCAGGTCGCCGGTGCTATGGCCATGTGCATCGTTGATGCTCTTGAAATGGTCGATGTCGAGCAGCAACAGCGACAGCGGCTGTCCTTCGCTGCGGCAGCGTTCCAGCGTGGCCGCCAACACGGTGTCCAGTTGGCGGCGGTTGGACAGCCCGGTCAGTGGGTCGCGCAGGGCTTGTTCGCTCAACTGGACCTGCAGCGACTGGATTTCCTCGAACTGTTTGCGCAACTGCGCATGCACCCTGTGCTGGGCTATGGCGCGGTGATAGCCATCGCTGGCGAATGCGAACAGATACAGCCCCATGGCCGTTATGCAGAGCAGGGAGGTGCGCAGGTCCGTGTCGGGCTTCCACGTCAGCGGGGCCACTATCGTCGCCAGTGCAACGCCGGTTGCAATTCCCACAACGAGGCGAATACCCCCTCGGGCGCCGTGGAAGACCACGACGTTGATGCAGCCCGATGCGACCAGCATGAAGGTGATCCACAGCGGGAAGCCCAGGATGCCAGCCCACAGGCCAAACAGGACGACGTCGGTGTCCAGGTTCTGCATTTCTGCGCGCAGCGGGTCGACCGCGTGTCGTGCCCGCCAGTAGGCGGCCTGGGGAAAGACCAGGTAGTTCAAGGCCAGCAACACCCACGTCCATCCTGGCGCGTCGGTGACGAGCAGCTGCGAACCCAGCGCCAGAAAAAGCAACGGGTAGAAGATCGTGCGATCGCGCCGGTTCATGCGCACGGTCCAATGCACGCTGCTGCGGGAAGAGGGATCGGGGGGGCAGCTTCATGGGCAGACAAATTGTTGTGAACAACTGTAATAGCGATGCCGACGCCTGCCCAGCAGCCGCATTTCTCAACCCCCGCCGTGCCGTCAGCGGCTGCTCGGGAAGCTGAACACCGCCCCCTCGCGCACGCCCGCCGAGGGCCAGCGCTGGGTGATCGTCTTGCGCTTGGTGTAGAAGCGCACGGCATCCGGCCCATAGGCGTGCAGGTCGCCGAACAGGCTGCGCTTCCAGCCGCCGAACGAATGGTAGGCCACAGGCACGGGCAGGGGCACGTTCACGCCCACCATGCCGACCTGGATGTGGTCGGTGAAGTAGCGCGCGGCCTCGCCGTCGCGCGTGAAGATGCAGGTGCCGTTGCCGTATTCGTGGTCGTTGATGAGCTGCATGGCCTCTTGCAGCGTCTTCACGCGCACCACGCCGAGCACGGGACCGAAGATTTCTTCCTGGTAAATCTTCATGCCGGGCTTGACGTGGTCGAACAGGCATGCGCCCAGGAAGTAGCCTTCCTCATGGCCGGCCACCTGCACGCCCCGGCCATCGACCACCAGCGTGGCGCCCTCGGCCACGCCGCTGTCCACATAGGCCTTCACCTTCTCGAAGTGCTGCTTCGTCACCAGCGGGCCCATGTCGTTGCCGTTGTCGGTGCCCGGGCCCACCTTCATCTTGGCGATCTCGGCCTTCAGGCCCGCGATCACGGCATCGCCCACTGCGTCGCCCACGGCCACGAGCAGCGGGATGGCCATGCAGCGCTCGCCGCAGGAGCCATAGGCCGCGCCCATGAGCGCGCTGACGGCGTTGCCGACATCTGCGTCGGGCATGAGCACGGCGTGGTTCTTGGCGCCGCCCAGGGCCTGCACGCGCTTGCCGTGCTTGCAGCCTTCGGCGTAGATGTACTCGGCAATGGGGGTGGAGCCCACAAAGCTCACAGCCTTGACGCGCGGGTCCTGCAGCAGCGTGTCCACGGCCAGCTTGTCGCCGTTGACCACGTTGAGCACACCGGGCGGCAGGCCCGCTTCCAGCGCCAGTTGGGCGATGAACAGCGTGCTGCTGGGGTCACGCTCGGAAGGCTTGAGCACGAAGGTGTTGCCGCAGGCCACGGCCATGGGCCACATCCACAGCGGCACCATGGCCGGGAAGTTGAAGGGCGTTATGCCGGCCGTGACGCCCAGCGCCTGGAACTCGGACCACGAGTCGATGCCGGGGCCCACGTTGCGGCTGTGCTCGCCCTTGAGCAGTTCGGGCGCGTAGCTGGCGTATTCCACGTTCTCGATGCCGCGCTGCAGCTCGCCGTGGGCATCCGCCAGCACCTTGCCGTGCTCGGCGGTGATCATCGCGGCGATCTTGTCGGCGTTTTCTTCGAGCAGTACTTTCAGCTTGGCTAAAACGCGGGCGCGCTTCAGCGGCGGCGTGTTGCGCCAGGCGGGAAAGGCGGCCTCGGCCGAAGCAATGGCGGCTTCCACCGTGGCCTGGCTCGCCAGCGCCACGCTGGTGGTCGATTGGCCGGTGGCGGGATTGAACACGGGCTGCGTGCGCTCGGTGTCGGCAACAAGCTTGCCATCGATCAGGTGGCCGACGGTGGTGGTGACGTTCTTGTCGTGGTGCATGATGTTCTAAGCTAAAACGGGCTCTAGCGCTTATCCATCAAGCGCTAACAGCTATCAAAACAGGAGTTCAAGCGGTCTCGTGCAGGGCATCGCCCAGGGCGCTGACCAGGCGGTCGATCTCGGCCTGGGTGCTGATGAAGGGCGGCGCGAGCTGGATGGTGTCGCCACCGTAGCGCACATAGAAGCCCTTGTCCCAGCACTTCATGGCGATTTCGTAGGGGCGCTTGGCGGGCTCGCCGGGCAGGGCGCTGATGGTGATGCCGGCGGCCAGGCCATAGTTGCGGATGTCTGCCACGTGCTTGGCGCCTTTCAGGCCGTGCACGGCGTTCTCGAAGTAGGGAGCCAGCGCCTTCACGCGGCCGGGCATGTCTTCCTTCTGCAGGATGTCGAGCACCGCGTTGCCCGCCGCACAGGCCACGGGGTGGGCCGAGTAGGTGTAGCCGTGCGGGAATTCCAGCATGTACTCGGGGCCGCCCTGCGCCATGAAGGTGTCGTAGATCTCCTTGGTGGCGATCACGCCGCCCAGCGGCTGGGCGCCATTGGTGACCTGCTTGGCGAAGTTCAGGATGTCGGGCGTCACGCCAAAGGCCTCGGCCCCGGTCCAGGTGCCGCAGCGGCCAAAGCCGGTGATGACCTCGTCAAAAATCAGCAGGATGTTGTTCTGCGTGCAGATCTCGCGGATGCGCTCCAGGTAGCCCTTCGGGGGAATCACCACGCCGGCCGAGCCCGAGAAGGGCTCGACGATCACCGCAGCGATGTTGCTCGCGTCATGCAGCGCGATCACGTCGAGCAGCTTGTCAGCCAACGCGCGGCCGCCGTCTTCGGCCATGCCCTTCTGAAAGGTGCCGGCCGGCGGCTGGGTGTGGGGAATGTGGTCCGCCTCCACGCCCTGGCCGAACAGCTTGCGGTTGCCCACGATACCGCCGACCGAGATACCACCGTAGTTCACGCCGTGGTAGCCCTTCTCGCGGCCGATCAGGCGCGTCTTGGTGCCCTGGCCCTTGGCGCGCCAGTAGGCGCGCGCCATCTTCAGCGACGTGTCGGCCGACTCGGAGCCGGAGCCGGTGAAGAACACGTAGTCCAGCCCGGCGGGCGTCAGTTCCTTGAGCTTGTTGGCCAGCGCGAACGACGCGGGGTGGCCGAACTGGAAGGCCGGCGCGTAGTCCAGCGTGGCGGCGGCGCGGCCGATGGCCTGGGCCACCTCCGTGCGGCCGTGGCCCAGGCCCGAGCACCACAGGCCCGAGAGGCCGTCAAAAATCTTGCGCCCTTCGGCGTCGGTGTAGTAGGCGCCCTGGCCGCTCACGATCATGCGCGGCTGGGCCTTGAAGTTGCGGTTGCCGGTGAAGGGCATCCAGTGGGCTTCCAGCCAGGCGGCGTCGGTGCGTACGGCGGCTGCGGGGTTGGGGTCAATGACGGCGAAGCTCATGGCGATCTCCTGAAGGGAATGCGCGCATTGTTGGTCACGGTAATAATCCGTTGAAGCAACAAATATCCACATTCACTTAGCAATCCATGCAAGTAAAAAACGCCCGCCGTCCGCGCGCCGTGCTGGGGCAGCTGTCCGACATGGACCTGCGCCTGCTGCAGGTGTTCAAGGCCGTGGTCGAGTGCGGCGGCATGGCCGCGGCCGAGCTGGAGCTGAACATCGGCACCAGCACCGTGAGCCGCCATGTGAAGGACCTGGAGACGCGCCTGGGCCTGACGCTGTGCCGGCGCGGGCGCGCGGGCTTTGCGCTCACGCCCGAGGGGCAGCGGGTCTATGAGGAGACGCTGCGCCTGCTGGCCTCGGTGCGTGGCTTTCTGGGCAGCATCGACGACATCCACGACCGCATGGGCGGACAACTCGCCGTGGCGGTGTTCGACAAGACGGCGAGCAACCCGGCCGCGCGCATCGGCGACGCCATCGCCGCCTTCACGGCCCAAGCGCCCGACGTGCAGCTGCAGCTGCATGTGGGGTCGATCAACGCCATCGAGCGCGGCGTGATCGACGGCAGCTTCCAGGTGGGCATCATCCCCGCCCACCGCAGCTCGCAGAGCCTGGTCTATTCCGACCTGTTCGGCGAGACCATGCTGCTGTATTGCGGCGCGGGCCACCCGCTGTTCGGCGCACCCCACGACGATTTGGATTGGGACGCCGTGCGCCGCTACCCGTTCGCGGGGCTGGGCTACCACTCGCCCAACATGGAGCTGAGCCACGAGGCGCGCCTGACGCGCGCGGCCACGGGGTTTGACCAGGAGTCCATCGCCACGCTGGTGCTGTCGGGGCGCTTTCTGGGCTTTCTGCCCGACCACTATGCCGAGAGCTTCGAGCGCCAGGGCCGCATGCAGCCCGTGCGGCCCGCGCTGTTCCGCTACGACTGCCGCTTCGTCAGCCTGGTGCGCCGCTCACCCGCACCCAGCCGGGCCGCGCAACTGCTGCAGCGCTGCCTGCTGCAGGCGCATGGGGTCTGACGGCCCGCCCGGGTCGCTCAAGCGCCGGGCCGCGCTGCCGATAATGCAAGGCATATGACCACCCTTGCCGCCATCGCCCAATCCGGCCTGCAGGCCGCGCAGCTGCGCCTGGACAGCAGTGCCCACAACGTGGCCAACCTGAACACCCCGGGCTTTCGGCGCCAGACGGTGGACCAGCAGGCCGCACCGGCGCCGGGCGGCGTGCAGGCGCGCGTGGCAGCGCCTGCGGCCGCGCCCGGCGTGGCGCTGGAAGCGGAGGCCGTGGAGCAGATCAGTGCCACCTATGCCTTCCAGGCCAACCTGCTGGTGTTGCGCCGCGCCGACGAGATGGCGGGCGCGTTGCTGGACGTGCGGGCGTGACGCTGTCGGTTTAGGGCCTGTTCACACTATTTTTGCCAGTGCGAATGGCGTGAAAACCGCGCCAATCTAGGCGCGTGACGACGCCAAGGCCGGGGCCTTGGCTAGGAGGGCAACGACGAATGGCGCGGTTCTCACTCCGTTCCCTCCGGGTTGCGATCAAAAAGGGCCATTCGCGGCGTTGCCAAGCCTCGCTGGGGTAGCACCCCAGCTTCGTTTGGCGCCTTGCGCCTGGCCCTTTTTGATCGCAACGCATCTGGCAAAAATAGTGTGAACAGGCCCTAGATGAAAAGTGCCTCTGGCGCTTATCTGGCAAGCGCTAATAGCTACGTAAATAAGAGCAATCGCAACCCGCTAGCCCATCATGCGGCCCGGGCGAGGTGCGCGAGTTGCTGCGCCAGCCAGTCGGTAAACGACTCCGACCGCAGGTGGGCCGGGGTCTCAGGCGGCATGCGCATGGGCGGCCTCCGCAGGGGCGTGTGCCTGTGCCTCGCGGCGCTGGCGGGCGCGTTCCCAGGCTTTTTCATGGAAGAAGAAGGCCACGGCCTGCACCGTGGGCTCCAGCAGGCTGAGGGTGAGCGACGCAATCAGATTGCCCGTGACGGCATACGCCACCAGGGCGGCCACGCAGATGTGGATCACGTAATAGCTGCCGGTCTTGGCCAGCGTGGGCAGGTTGTGGCGGGCGGCAATGCGGATGCGGGACATGGTGTTCTCCTGTAGCGGTATGTGGAGAATGCTAGTCATTCGCATTTGGTATGGCCAATTGTTCCTGGCTAAGTTGCAGATAGAAACTGTCGAATCGCCGCGGATATGATGGCCGCTCTCTTTTTTCAACCTCTCAACCGACCCGAACGGGAGCACCGCATGGCCCTCATGGACTTCATCAAGAAGCAGTTCATCGACATCCTCCAGTGGACCGAGGACGGCGATGGCACGCTGGCCTGGCGCTTCCCGATGGAGGGGATGGAAATCCAGAACGGCGGCACGCTGGTGGTGCGCGAGTCGCAGATGGCGGTGTTCGTCAACGAAGGCCAGGTGGCCGACGTGTTCGGCCCCGGCACCTACAAGCTGACCACGCAGACGCTGCCGGTGCTGACCTACCTGAAGAACTGGGACAAGCTGTTCCAGTCGCCGTTCAAGAGCGACGTGTACTTCTTCAGCACGCGCCAGCAGGTGGACCAGAAGTGGGGCACGCCCCAGCCCATCACCATCCGCGACAAGGACTTCGGCGCGGTGCGCCTGCGCGCCTTCGGCAACTATGCGTACCGCATCGCGGACCCGAAGCTGTTCCACACCGAGATCTCGGGCACGCGCGAGTCCTACTCCTCGGCGGACCTGGAGGGCCAGCTGCGCGGCCTGGTGCTGCAGAACATCAGCAACGCCATCGCGGGCAGCGGCCTGCCGTTCCTCGACCTCGCGGCCAACCAGGTGATGTTTGCCGACGCGCTGGCGCACGAACTGCAGCCCGCGTTCGCCAAGATCGGCCTGAAGCTCGAATCGATGACGGTGCAGAACGTCTCGCTGCCCGAAGAGCTGCAGAAGATCCTCGACCAGAAGATCGGCATGGGCATGGTCGGCAACGACATGGGCAAGTTCATGCAGTACCAGACGGCGCAGGCCATCCCGAAGTTCGCCGAAGGCGCGGCGGGTGGTGGAAACGGTGGCGGCAGCGTGGCGGGCGACGCCATGGGCCTGGGCGCCGGCGTGGCGCTGGGCCAGGTGCTGGCGCAGAACCTGCAACAGGGCCTGCAGGGCGGCGCTGCGCCATCGGCCCCGCAGGCCGCGCCTGCCGCCGCGCCGGTGGGTGTGCGGCCCGAGGAAGTGATGGCCACGCTGGAGAAGCTGGGCGAGCTCAAGTCCAAGGGCATCCTCACGCAGGAGGAGTTCGACGCGAAGAAGGCGGAGCTGTTGAAGAAGCTCATCTGACGCGCGTACACTCTCTTTTTAGTAGCTGCCAGCGCTTGCTACACAAGCGCTGGAGGCCAAAAACACCTTAGATCCACGACGCATGGCCGACAGCGGCACCCAGCGGACCTACCGCGCGCCCTGCCCGGGCTGCGGCGCGCCAGTCGAATTCAAGAGCGCGCAATCCACCCATGCCATCTGCGCCTACTGCCACAGCACCGTGGTGCGCAGCGGCGAGGTGCTGCAGCGCCTGGGCCGCATGGCCGAGGTCTTCGACGACCACAGCCCGCTGCAGCTCATGGCCAGCGGACGCATCGGGCTGGACGGCCAGACGCTGCCTTTCACGCTGATCGGCCGCCTGCAATACCAGGGCGAGGAAGGCCGCTGGACCGAGTGGGTTGCCTTCCTGCAGGACGGCAGCACCGCCACGCTCAGCGAGGACAACGGCGCCTATGTCTTCACCCGCCCGGCCACGCTGGGGCGGGAATTGCCCGAAGCCGAGCGCTTTCGCGTCGGCATGACCACGGCCGTGGCCGGCCAGCCGTTCAGCGTGGCGGCCAATGTGCGCGCACAACTCGTCGCGGCCGAGGGCGAGGTGCCGAAGCTGCCGCCGCTGGGCACGCCGTTCCAGGTGGTGGAGCTGCGCTCGGCCGACGGCGAGGTGCTCTCCATCGACTACGGCACCCAGCCCCCCCAGGTGCAGCGCGGCCGGGCGGTGCGGCTGGAGGATCTGCAGCTCCAGGGCCTGAAGGACGAGTCCGCCAAGGAGGAAAAGGGCCGCCAGTTCAGTTGCCCCCATTGCGGCGCGCCGGTGCAGGTGCAGCTGTCCAGCACCAAAAGCTGCACCTGCCCGTCGTGCCACAGCCTGATCGACCTGAGCGCGGGTTTGGGTGGCGAGCTGCGCCACGCCGCACAGTACGAACCGGTGCAGCCGCTGATCCCGCTGGGCAGCGTGGGCCAGTTCGAGGGCGCGCCATGGCAGGTGGTGGGCTTTCAGCACCGCACGGGCGTGGAGCCCGGGGATGACGAGCACTTCGGCTGGGAGGAGTACCTGCTGTACCACCGCCAGCGGGGCTTCCTGTTCCTGGTGGACGCCAGCGATGGCTGGAGCCTGGTGCGCCCCGCCACGGGCGCGCCGCAGCACAAGCCGGGCGCGCCCGCCGCCACCTACCTGGGCACGCAGTACCGCCTGACCTCCACCTACCAGGCCGAGACCAACTATGTGGCGGGCGAGTTCTACTGGCCCGTGGAACGCGGCCAGAAGACCAGCAACAGCGACTTTGCCGCCGTGAACGGCAAGGGCCTGCTGTCGCGCGAGCAGTCGCGCAGCGAGGTCACCTGGTCGCACGGCCAGCGCATGGACTCCAGCGCAGTCGCCCAGGCCTTCAAGCTGGGCGACAAGGCGGCGCTGTTCCGCCGCCAGGACGCGGGGCCCGTCGCCGCGGGCTCTGGCATCGGCTGCGGCACGGTGATCGTGATCCTCATCGTGCTGATCATCCTGCTGGTGCTCATGAGCAACTGCTCGGGCTCTTCAGGCGGGTACTACCGCAGCTCGGGTGGCTCGTTCGGTGGCTACAGCACGGGCGGCGGCCACAAGTGACGACTTTTGTGACACCTTCTTCTCTCAACCCTTCCAAGGAGCAAACGCCATGATGGGAATCGAATGGCTCCGGCCCGCGGCCTTCCTCGGGTCCATCCTCTACGCGCTGATCGGCGTGGTCATCTTCTGGCTGTGCTTCTGGCTGATCGACAAGATCACGCCCACCGACCTGTGGGCCGAGATCGTGGAAAAGCAGAACCGCGCCCTGGCGATGGTGGTGGCCGCCATGTGCCTGGGCATCAGCATCATCGTGGCGGCGGCCATTCACTGAAGGCTCGGGCCGGGCAATGCCTGCACCACAATAGCGGGCTTGCCTTGCGCCCCCCGCTGCGGGCCTTTGACTGCCTGATATGCCCACCCTCGACTGGCTCAACCGCTCCACCGCCTTCACCACCGCCGCCCAGGTGCCCTACCGGCTGCTGGACACCGTTTCAACCCACGGGAACCAGCACCAAGCCCATGACAACCTGCTGATTCAGGGCGACAACCTCGAAGCGCTCAAGGCACTGCTGCCGTTTTACCGGGGCCAGGTGAAATGCATCTTCATCGACCCTCCCTACAACACCCAAAGCGCCTTTGAGCATTACGACGACAACCTGGAGCATTCGCAGTGGCTGTCGATGATGCTGCCGCGCCTGCAATTGCTGCGCGAGCTGCTGCGTGAGGATGGCTCGATCTGGGTGACCATTGACGACAACGAGGGGCATTACCTCAAGGTGTTGATGGATGAGGTGTTTGGGCGAAGGAATTTTGTGGCGAGTTGTGTTTGGCAAAAGCGCTATTCACGCGAGAACCGCGAAGCCATTGGCGATGTGCATGACTACCTGCATGTCTATGCGCGCAGTCCTGAGCGCTTCAAACGTGAGCGCAATCTGGTTCCCATGAATGAGGAGCAGGCCAAGGTCTATCGCAACCCCAACAACGACCCCAAAGGACGTTGGCGGCCGGTGCCGATGACGGCTCAAGCAGGTCATGCCACACCCGAACAGTTCTACGAGGTCATCACGCCCAGCGGCAAATCGTTTTACCCGCCAGAAGGACGTTGCTGGGGCATCGCCAGAGCAACCTACGAGCGTCTGCTTGGCGAGGGCAGGATCTACTTCGGCAAGAACGGGGATGCGCAGCCCAACATCATTCGCTACCTCTCCGAAGTTCCGGGACTGGCTCCTTGGACATGGTGGCCATCGGAAGAGGTTGGTCACACAGACGAAGCCAAGAAGGAAGCCAATACCCTTTTCGGAGGCGACACCAGTTTCGGCACCCCCAAACCCGAGCGGCTGCTCCAACGTATCCTCCATATCGCATCCAACCCCGGCGACCTGGTTCTCGACAGCTTCCTCGGCTCCGGCACCACGGCCGCCGTGGCGCACAAGATGGGCCGCCGCTGGATCGGCATCGAAATGGGCGAGCACGCCGCCACGCACTGCCTGCCGCGCCTGCAAAAAGTCCTGGCGGGCGAACAGGGCGGTATCAGCCAGGCGGTGGGCTGGCAGGGCGGCGGCGGCTTTCGCTTCGCCCGCCTGGGTGCTCCCGTTTTTGACGCACAAGGCTGCATCCACCCCGAGGTACGCTTCGCCACGCTGGCGGCTTTTGTCTGGCAACAGGAGACGGGCACCGCCTTCGACTCCGCCAACGGCCAGGCGGGCACGCCCTGGCTCGGTACGCACTCTGTTTTTGATAGCTTCTCGCGCTTGCCTGATGCACCCGAGGCCGCAATTCCACCTGAAACCGAGCCTCCCGAGCTGGTGCTGCGCAGCCGCACGGCCTACTACCTGCTCTTCAACGGCATCCTGGGCGACAAGCGCCCGGCCAGCGGCAATGTGCTCACGCGCGCCGTCCTCGATGCACTCTTGCAACTGCACGCCGCTACGCCCCATCCCGACGCCCCGCTGGTGGTCTATGGCGAGGCCAACCGCCTGGGCCCCGAGACGCTGGCGCGTGCGCGGGTGACGTTCAAGCACATTCCGTATGACGTGAAGGCGAGGTGAATGCCATGCAGGAATTCGACACAGCGGCAGAACTTCAGCGCTGGTTGCGTGCCCAGTTTCCCCGTGAGAACGAACGCCACGAGTGGAAAGAATGGCATTCACTCAAGTCGAACATCTCGGGGCGCAAGGGCGATGACTTGGTGTCCTACATCAGTGCCTTAGCCAATATGGACGGTGGCTGCGTGGTGATTGGAGCACAGGACAAAACGCTCACACCGACCGGCATTCGGGATTTTGCCGGTTACACCGCGGAGAACGTGGTGCACCGGGTGTTGGGCAAAACGCCTGGCTTGCCGTCAATGGGGCTGCATGTGCAGGAACTGCGCGCAGGGGATACGGGCGCAGTGGTGTGGCTGGTGCACGTGCCGCGCCATGCTCCGCGCGAACTGGTGCTAGCGCACGATAAAGCATGGCAGCGCGATGGCGACAGCCTGGTGGAACTTCGCGAAGAACGGCGGCGTGCCATCTTGGCTGAGAATCTAGCGGGCGAGGATTGGAGTGCGGCCGTGGTTCCCGATGCCACGCTGGACGACCTTGACGAAGCCGCTATTGCCAAGGCGCGCGAAAAATACTTTGAGAAACACCAACGCGAACCCTGGGCTGCGCAGGTGTCGCAGTGGAGCGCCGAGAAGCTCTTAGACAAGATTGGCTTGACGATCCACGGGCGGATTACGCGTGCTGGCTTGCTGCTGCTGGGGCGCCGCGAAAGCGCCATGGCACTGCTTTCGCCTCATCCCGTCGAGATCACCTGGAAGGTGGCTGCCGAAAGGGTGGCAGAGCATTTCCACCCGCCGTTTTTGCTCACCACTACCGAGGTAGCGTTGCGCGTGCGGAACCCTAATATCAAGCTGTTCCCGGCCAATGAACTTTTGGCGGTGACTTTGCCGCGCTACGACACGAACACTGTGTTGCTCGAAGGTTTGCACAACTGCCTGGCGCACCAAGATTACGCACAATGTGGGCGTGTCGTCGTGGAGGAGTCGGCCGGGCTGGTGCGCATGATCAACCTGGGCGGTTTCTTTGACGGACAGCCCGACGAGTACGCCAGCGGGGCGCGAACGCCGGAGCGCTACCGCAACGAGCGCCTGGCCAAAGCCATGGCCGAAGTGGGCATGATCGACAAGGTGGGCTTCGGCATCCACGACATGGTGCTAGCGCAGCGGCGGCGTTTCTTGCCGCTGCCGGACTATGAAGGGTCATCCCCTCTGCGCACCGTTTTCAACGTCTATGGTCAGGAGATCGACGAGAACTACAGCCACTGGTTGATGGAGCGCACCGACCTGCCCATCGAGCATGTGCTTTGGCTCGACCGGGTGCAGAAAAAACGCAAGCTCGATGCTGCGCAGGTGGCGGAGTTACGGCGGGCGGGCTTGATTGAGGGGCGAAGCCCCAAGCTGTACATATCGGCTCAGTTGGCTGTGGCGACGGGGCAGGAGGTGGCGTATCTGAACCAGCGCCGCCCTGACGCCGACGACTACAAGGCCGCTGTGTGCAAGTTGCTCGCCATGGGACCGCAGCCGCGTGCAAAAGTTGATGAACTGCTCTTGCCCAAGCTGCAACTGTGGATTCCGGAACTGGCCCAGCGCAAGGCGTACATCAAGGCCTTGCTCAAGGAAATGTCCAAAGAGGGGCGTATCCGGAATATTGGAGGGCCCACCAAGGCGGCCCTGTGGGCGCTGGTGTCGGATGACGCGACAAACAAACCCCAATAAACCCCAATAAACCCAAACAACTTGCCTCGATCGCTTAGAAAGCTTCTTTCAAATCAATGGCTTGCATTGGGGTTTTGACCCCAATCCTCCCCAATCCTTCCCAATCCATGCCCCCCATCTCCCTCAAGACCTACCAGCAAGCCGCGCTCGACACTCTGGCAGCCTTCGCTCGCGCAGCGCGGGTCAAGGGACCGGCGAGCGCGTTCAGAGAACAGACGGGGCGCCCTTGGCACGCGGGGGCGTTTGGCGACGATCTGCCCTGCGTGTGCCTGCGCATCCCCACGGGCGGTGGCAAGACGGTGCTGGCCGCGCATGCCGTGCCGCTCTTGGCGCGCGAGTGGGCGGCGGTGGATGCGCCGGTGACCGTCTGGCTGGTGCCCAGTGATGCCATCCGCCAGCAAACGCTCAAGGCCCTGCAGACGCCCGGCCACCCCTACCGCGCTGCGCTGGCCGATGCCTACGGTGAGGGGCTGCGCGTGTGCGTGCTAGAAGACGTGGCCCAGATTGCCCCGCCCGAGTGGGGGCGCAACGCCGTGGTGGTGGTGGCGTCGATCCAGAGCTTTCGCATCGAGGATGCGGGCCAGCGCAACGTGTACAGCTTTTCAGAAAGTTTCGAGCCGCATTTCAGGGGCGTGGACGAGCGGGCGCTGGGCCGCCTGCGCGAGCTGCCCGACGCGCTGGTGACGCCCGGGGATGTGGAGCGCGACGCCACCGGCGTGCTGGCAGGCTTTGCGGGCCAGCCGCGCTGGAGCCTGGCCAACTGGCTGGCGCTGCACCAGCCCCTCCTCATCGTGGACGAGGCGCACACCGCCAAGACGGACAAGAGCTTCACGGCGCTGCAGCGGCTCAACCCCTCGTTCATCCTGGAGCTGACGGCCACGCCCATTGCCGCCAAGACCAACGTGCTGTACCACGTCAGTGCGCAGGAGCTCGCGGCCGAGGACATGATCAAGCTGCCCATCGTACTGGCCGAGCACCCCGAGGGCTGGCCCGCCGCCGTATTCGGCGCGGTGCAAACCCAGCGCAAGCTGGAGGCCGAGGCACTGAAGGACGAGGCGGCGGGCGCGGGCTATGTGCGGCCCATCGTGCTCTTTCAGGCCCAGAACGCGGGCGAAGAAATGCCGCCCGAAAAGCTGCGCGATTATCTGGTCGATGAACTGAAGCTGCCGGCCCATCAGGTGGTCGTGGCCACCGGCAAGGAGCGTGGTCTGGATGACATCCCCCTGGCGGCGCGCGACTGCCCGGTGCGCTACGTCATCACCGTGCAGGCGCTGCGCGAGGGCTGGGACTGCCCGTTTGCCTATGTGCTGTGCAGCCTGCAGAAACTGAGCAGCGCCACGGCGGTGGAGCAACTGCTGGGCCGCGTGCTGCGCATGCCCTACGCCGCGCGCCGGGGGCGCGAGGCGCTCAACCGCGCCTACGCCCATGTGTGCGCGGCGGAGTTCTCACAAGCCGCGCATGCGCTGGCGGATCGGCTGATCGAGCACATGGGTTTTGAGGCGCTGGATGTGGCGAGCATGATCGCGCCACCGAGCAGCCTGCCGCTGTGGGGCAATGATTTAGAGCCAAATCACGCTCTAGCGCGCGTCCAGCAAGCGCCAATAGCTACAAATTTTGAATCCATTGCTGCCACCCCCGAACTGCTGGCCGTGCCCGGCGTGCAGCAGCGTGCGGTGGCGGGCGTCGCACAGGTGGTGGTCACCGGCCACATCAGCCAAGACACCGAAGCGCTGCTGCTGGCCCAGGTGCGCGGCGCCAAGAAGCAAGAGCAGGTGCGCGAGCAGGTGGCGCAGCACAACGCGCTGGTGGCGGCGCAGGCAGCGCCCGCATCGCGCAGCGTGCCCTTTGCGCCGCTGCCCACGCTGGGCTATCGGCTGGATGCGCAAGCCCCCCTGTGGCCGCTAGAGCGTGAGGCGGTGCTGGACGCCGTAGAGCTGGACCTGCTGGCGCCGCAGGCGGTGCAGTTGCCCAGCTTTCAGGTGGCGCAGGAATCGGACATTTTCGAGATCGGCATGGACGGCGCCCGCGTGGCGCTGCGCTCCGCGGGCAGCGCCCAAATGGCAATGGACTGGGAAAGCAGCAGCATTGATGCCGACACCTTGGTGGGCTGGCTGGACCAGTCCCTGTTCAAGGCACCTGAACTGGCCGGGCTCACGCAGAGCCAGCGCCGCGCCTACCTGGCTGCCGTGGTGAACCACCAACTGCACGGCTGCGGCGTGCCGCTGGTGGTGCTGGCGCAGGCGCGCTTCAGGCTGGCGCGCGCCATCGAGGCTCATGTGGGTGACTTGCGCGACGCAGCCACGCGGCGTGCCTTTCAGCAACAGGTGCTGGGTCTGGGGGATGGCGGTGCATGGCTGATCGAGCCCGATTGGGCGCACCCGCATGTGTTCGAGCCGGGCCGCTATCCCGCGCCCGTGGCCTCGCGCTACGGTGGGCGCTACCAGTTCAGCAAGCATTACTTCCCGGTGCTGGCCGACCTGAAAGACGGTGGCCAAGAGTTCCAGTGTGCGCAGCTCATCGACCGCCACCCGAAGGTGCGCCACTGGGTGCGCAACCTGGACACCGCGCCCTGCGGCTTTGGCCTGCCCACCTCGCGCGGGCGCTTTTATGCCGACTTCGTGGCCGAGCTGGTGGACGGGCGCGTGGCACTGCTGGAGTTCAAAGGCGCGCACCTGCTGAACGACCCTTACGAAATCGAGAAACGCCAGGTCGGAGAGCTGTGGGCGCGCACCAGCGGCGCCCGCGCGGTGTTTGGCTGGCTAACCATCGAAGGCTTGGCGCAGCAACTGGACACGGCGCTGGCATGAGCACTCCTGGCGGCGCCCCTGGCATCACAACCCCGGCCGTACCCCTGCCGGGCCCCCGCCCCATCGACATCGCGCTGCTCGCCAGCGTGTTCGTGATCGCCGCTTGCGGGCTGCTGTACGAGCTGGCGGCCGGGGCGCTGGCGTCGTATGTGCTGGGCGATTCGGTGCTGCAGTTCTCCACCGTCATCGGCACCTATTTGTTCGCCATGGGCGTAGGCTCGTGGCTGTCGCGTTACTTCGAGCGGCAGTTGCCCGCGCATTTCCTGCGCATCGAGTTGCTGGTGGCGCTTATCGGCGGGGCGCTGCCTGCCGTGCTGTTCCTGGCCAATGCCTACGTGCCTAGCGCCTTCCGCGTGCTGCTGTACGGCATGGTGCTGCTGGTGGGCACGCTGGTGGGCTTGGAGATCCCGCTGGTCATGCGCATCCTCAAGCGCAATGTGCAGCTCAAGGACCTGGTGAGCCAGGTGCTCACCTTCGACTATCTTGGCGCGCTGGCGGTGTCGCTGGCGTTTCCGCTGCTGCTGGTGCCGCAACTGGGGCTGGTGCGCACGGGGCTGCTGTTCGGCTTCATGAACGCGGCCGTGGCCGTGTGGGCGCTGTGGCTGTTCCGGCATGAGCTGCGGCGCTTTGGCGCGCACGCGCTGGCCTGTGCGCTGGTGCTGGCGGCCCTGCTGGCGGGGCTGCTGGGGGCCGAGCACATCACCCGCTTCGCCGAGGACAAGTTCTACCAGGACCGCATCGTGCTCAGCAGCGCCTCGCCCTACCAGCGCATCGTGGTCACGCACGGGCGCGCGGGGCATCGCCTGTACCTGAACGGCAACCTGCAGTTCGCCGAGCGCGACGAATACCGCTACCACGAGGCCCTGGTGCACCCCGTGATGGCCGCGCACGGTCATCCGAAGCGCGTGGCGGTGCTGGGCGGCGGCGACGGCATGGCCGTGCGCGAGGTGCTCAAGTACCCCTCGGTGGAGTCGGTCACGCTGGTCGAGCTGGACCCGGCGATGACGCAGCTCTTCGGCAGCCACCCCACGCTGCGGCAGCTGAACGGCGATGCGCTGGCGTCACGCAAGCTCACCATCGTCAACACCGATGCCTTCCAGTGGCTGCAACAGGGAGATGACACCTATGACGTGATCGTGGTGGACTTTCCCGACCCCACCAACTTCGCCATCGGCAAGCTCTACACCAACAGCTTCTACGCGCTGCTGGACCAGCGCCTGGCCGCCAGCGGCTATGCGGTGGTGCAGACGACCTCGCCGCTGGTGGCGCGCAGGAGCTTCTGGACGGTGGTCACGACCATCGAGTCCGTGGGCCTGCAGGCGCGGCCCTACCACGCGCATGTGCCGAGCTTTGGCGAGTGGGGCTTCGTCATCGCCAGCCGCCGCCCCTGGCGCGTGCCGGCCGAGCTGCCCGCGGGGCTGCGCTTCCTGGACGCGGCCGCGCTGCCCCTGCTGTTCGACTTCCCGCGGGACATGGCGCGCGTGCCCGCCGAGGTCAACCGCCTGTCCAACCAGGTGCTGGTGCACACCTACGAACAGGAGTGGGGCCAGGTCGCCCACTGATCCCTGGGCCGATGCTGCGGGACGACCCTGCCCCGCCCTTGCCCCTGTCGGCGGTGTCTGACGAACCCGGCCGGGGCCGATGCCGTACAGTGGGCGGCCCATGTCCCACCCCGCCCACACTCCTTTCTCTCACCGCCGGCGCCAGTTGCTGCAGGCCGGCGCCGCCCTGGCCGCGGGGCTCGGCCTGTCCGGCTGCGACAAGCCTGCGCCGGCCGACGTGCTGGGCGGTTACACCGGCATCGACATGGCGCGCGGCCATGCGCTGCGCGACCGGCTGGCCGAGGGCGCGCCCTACACGCCCGACATCGTGCGCCGCACCCAGGTGGTGATCGCCGGTGGCGGGGTGGCCGGGCTGGCGGCCGCGCGTGCGCTGCGCCTGGCGGGTGTGGATGATTTCCAGTGCCTGGAGATGGAGGACCAGCCCGGCGGCAACAGCCGCGCCGGCAGCGTGAACGGCATTGCCTGCCCGCTGGGCGCGCATTACCTGCCCGTGCCCGGCGAGCATGCGCGCGAGGTGCAGGACCTGCTGGAGGAGCTGGGCCTGCGCCAGCGCGTGGCTGGCCGCTGGCGGTATGACGAACGCCACCTGAGCCACAGCCCGCAGGAGCGCCTCTACTTCCAGGGCCACTGGCAGGAGGGCCTGCTGCCCGTCGCCGGGGTGGGGGAGTCCACGCTGGCGCAGTACCGGCGCTTTGCCGAGCAGGTGGCCGCGCTTTCGCGCGGCGTGCGCTTCACCATGCCGGTGCTCAAGAGTTGGGCGCCCAATAAGCCGTTGGCGCCCGCCCATCAAGCGCTGGATGCTATGACTTTCGATGCGTGGCTGGCGCAGCAGGGCCTGGATGACCCCCACCTGCGTTGGTACCTGGACTACTGCTGCCGTGACGACTATGGCGCCGGCACGGCGCGCGTCTCGGCCTGGGCAGGCATCCACTACTTCGCCAGCCGCCACGGCTTCCATGCCCCGGGCCTGGAGGCCGATGCCGGCGATGAGCGCGAAGGCGTGCTCACCTGGCCCGAGGGCAACGGCTGGCTCACCCAGCGCCTGGCCGCGCCGCTGGTGCAGGGCGGTCAGTTGCGCACCGGCGCCAGCGTGCTGCGCATCGCCGAGACGCGCCGCGGCGTGGAGGTGGATGTGTACCTGCATGCCACCGACAGCATCGAGCGCTGGCAGGCGCGCCGCTGCATCGTGGCGCTGCCGGTGTACGTCGCCGCGCGCGTGGTGCAGCCTGCGCCGGACTTCCTTGCCCAGGCCGCGCGCCGCCTGCAGTGGGCGCCGTGGCTGGTGGCCAATATCCATGTGAGCGCGCCGCTGGCCGACCGCGAGGGCGCCGCGCCCGCGTGGGACAACGTGCTCTATGCCGACCCCGTGCCCGGCGGGCTGGGTTACGTGCATGCCGGCCACCAGCGCCTGGACCCGCGCGCCGCCGCCAGCGGCCCCACGGTGCTCACCTACTACCAGGCGCTGGGCGACGTGCCGGGCGCCCGCCAGCAGCTGGCAGAGCAACCCTGGACGCACTGGCGCAGCGCCATTCTGGCGGCCCTGGCCGTACCCCACCCGGACCTGCCCGAGCGCGCCACGCGCATGGAGATCACACGCTACGGCCATGCCATGTCCATCCCCGTACCGGGCACGCAGGCTTTTTTGAGCCAAATCGGCCTCTCGCGCTTGTCTGGCAAGCGCTACCAGCTATTAAATGGAGAGCGTGTTCCCGTGCCGCCCACGCCGGGCACGCAGCGCCTGCTGTTCGCGCATGCGGACTGGTCGGGCTATTCGGTGTTCGAGGAAGCCTTCACGCGCGGCCATGCGGCGGGGCTGGCCGCCGTGTGAGAACACGGGCCGCCCATCCGAAATCGCTATCGCGGACATAAGAACTATTGGTTTCCACAAACGCCCAGAGTCTTCTTATCATTCGCCGCAAGTTTCCCCTCCCCACCCAACGCAGGAGTACGCAATGAGCAACGACAGCAAGAAATGCCCCGTCACCCACCTGACGACCGACTTCGGCGCCCCCGTGCCCACCAACCGCAACAGCCTCACGGCCGGCCCGCGCGGCCCGCTGCTGGCGCAGGACGTGTGGCTGAACGAGAAGCTGGCCGGTTTCGTGCGCGAAGTCATCCCCGAGCGCCGCATGCACGCCAAGGGCTCGGGCGCCTTCGGCGCCTTCACCGTGACGAACGACATCACCAAATACTCCCGCGCCAAGATTTTCGAGACGGTGGGCAAGAAGACCGAGATGTTCGCCCGCTTCACCGCCGTGGCCGGTGAGCGCGGCGCGGCCGACGCCGAGCGCGACATCCGTGGCTTCGCGCTGAAGTTCTACACCGAGGAAGGCAACTGGGACATGGTCGGCAACAACACGCCGGTGTTCTTCATCCGCGACGCGCGCCAGTTCCCCGACCTGAACAGGGCCGTCAAGCGCGACCCGCGCACCAACCTGCGCAGCGCCACCAACAACTGGGACTGGTGGACGCTGATCCCCGAGGCGCTGCACCAGGTCACCGTGGTCATGAGCGACCGCGGCATTCCGGCCAGCTACCGCCACATGCACGGCTTCAGCTCGCACACCTACAGCTTCTGGAACAAGGACGGCGAGCGCTTCTGGGTCAAGATGCACTTCCGCACCCAGCAGGGCATCAAGAACCTGACCGACGCCGAGGCCGAGGCCCTGGTCGGCAAGGACCGCGAAAGCCACCAGCGCGACCTGTACGAGGCCATCGAGCGCGGCGACTTCCCCAAGTGGAAGATGTACGTGCAGATCATGCCCGAGGCCGATGCCGAGAAGTACCACCTGCACCCGTTCGACCTGACCAAGGTCTGGTACAAGGGCGACTACCCGCTGATCGAGGTCGGCGAGTTCGAGCTGAACAAGAACCCCGAGAACTTCTTTGCCGACGTCGAGCAGGCCGCCTTCTCCCCCAGCAACCTGGTGCCCGGCATTGGCGCCAGCCCCGACAAGATGCTGCAGGCGCGCCTGTTCAACTACGCCGACGCGCAGCGCTACCGCCTGGGCGCCAACTACCACCAGATTCCGGTGAACCAGGCGCGCTGCCCGGTGCACAGCAACCACCGCGACGGCACCGGCCGTGTCGATGGCAACTACGGCGGCCTGCCGCACTACGAGCCCAACAGCTTCGGCCAGTGGCAGGGCCAGCCCGAATTTGCCGAGCCGCCGCTGAAGATCACCGGCGAAGCCAAGCACTGGAGCTTCCACGAGGACGACAGCAACTACTTCGAGCAGCCGGGCAAGCTGTTCCGCCTGATGAGCCCCGCGCAGCAGGAAGCCCTGTTCGGCAACACCGCCCGCGCCATGGGCGACGCGCCGGAGTTCATCAAGTTCCGCCACATCCGCAACTGCAACGCGGCCGACCCGGCCTACGGCGCAGGCGTGGCCAAGGCGCTGGGCCTCGATCTGGCGAAGGCGCTGGCCTCGAAGAAGGACGACCCGATGTTCGGCAACCCGCTGGTGGCGCTGCCCGCCTGACGCACGGCGGCGGCGATTTCTGCATGAAAATCGCCGCAAGCCCTTGTATATCCTGCGCATATAGCTACTGAAAGAGTAGCAGACAAAACGAAAGGCCCTGGTCAAAAACCAAGGCCTTTCCTCTTTCCTCTTTCCTCTTTCCTCTTTCCTATTTGCACTGCGCATGCCCCCTTCAGGTCATGCCGGAAGCTACGGGGCTATGCCAATTCCTGCCAAGGATTGACCAAGGCCACCCCTGTCTTGTCATAGCCGCCCGTATCGCGCGTCACGACCGTCAGGCCATGGTGCATGGCCGTGACGGCGATGATCAGGCCGGGCTGCGGGAACATGTCCTAAAGTCCCAGGAATGTCCTGCCAGCTTGACGGCGCCGAGAGGGCGCCGCTCCCCCGATCCATGCACACCAGCGACTCCCCCGGATTGTTTGAACACCAGCATGAGCAGCTGGAGGCCCAGCTGCACGCCCATTTGCTGGACGTGGTGGGCGCGGATTTCGGGCATGCGCTTCAGCGCCTGCAGCGCTGGCGCGCCGACTTGGCGCAGCACATCGAGATAGAGAACACCCGCCTGCTGCCCCACGTGCCCGCTGGCGCCCGCTGGGCCGCGCGGGTCTATCTGGTGGAGCACGACCGCATCGCGCTGCTGGCCGACGAATACCTGCTGAAAGTGCAGGCCATGGCCCAGCAGCCGCCACAGGACGAGCAGGCACGCCGCCACGCGGTGCTGGCGCTGCTGGACGCGGCGCATGCGCTGCGGCATGTCCTGGAGCATCACCATGAGCGCGAGCACCAGGCGCTGGCGCATGAATTGCCCGAAAGCCTGCAGGCTGCGGCGTGGAATGGCGTGGAGCCCGGCGGCGCATAAGCGGCCTCGTGGGTTCCAGCTCCTTGCCTCGTCCCGTCAGACCTCCGTCTGCGCCGCGGCCACCCAGCGCAGGCCCCTGCCGCGGCTGAAGTAGTAGTCGCCCTGGGGGCTGATGACGACGGCGCGGCAGGCGGCAGGGTCCGAAAAATACTGCCACCCGTGGGCGCGCTCCTGGGCGCTTGCATTGTTGGGGATGGTCTGCATGCCCTGGCCTGCGTTGTCGTTGCAGCGCGTGACCATGGCGCGCTCACGCGGGTGGCGGCGGTCCTGGTGGTCGCGGTCCCCGGCAAATGCGGGGGCGCCGAGGGCGGCCACCAGCATTCCGATCGCAGCGAGAGAGAAGGTGGTGCGCATGATGAACTCCTTTGTGCCCGGTGATTGCAGCCGAAAGTGACTGTGCCTGCAGTCTGCGCGGGAGGCGGTGAATCAGTGCTGAACGCTGGATTCACCTGCCGTTCATACCCCGCTCGCCGGTGCGCCCGAGCCGAACCGGCCCAGCCCCAGCGTGATCAGTCCGTTGCCGCGCCTCAGCATCCACAGCACCTCCAGCCCCATGCGCTGGGCCAGCGCCAGCCCTTCGCCAGGGCCGGCCACCAGCAGCGCGGTGGCCCAGGCGTCGGCGTGCATGCACTGGCGTGCCAACACGGTGACAGAGGCGACTTCGTTGCGCACGGGGGCGCCACGGCGCGTGTCCATGGTGTGCGCCAAGCGCGCGTCGCCTACCTGGAGATAGTGCCGGTAGTCGCCCGAGGTCGCCACAGCCAGGTCCTGCAGTTCGACCACGCTGTGCACGGCGCGGCGGCCGGTCTCGGGGCTTTCCACCGCGACGGCCCAGGGTTGGCCATCGGCCTGGCCGCCCACGGCGCGCAGCTCGCCGTCCAGCGCCACCAGGGCGTGCGGTACGCCGTTCTGCCGCAGCACGTCGGCCATGCGGTCCACGGCGTAGCCCTTGGCGATCCCGCACAGGTCCAGGTGCACGGGTGCGTGCTTGCGGGCGCGCAGCATGCCGCTGTCCAGCTCCAGCGCCTCGTACGTGGGGGTGCGCGCGACAGGTGCCGCGCTGGTGGCTGTGCGGATCGCCTTGGCGTCGGGAGCGTCGCGCACCGCTCCAAAGCCCCAGGCATCGACCAGCGCACCCGCGGCCGGGTCGAAGGCGCACGCACTCAGGCGGCAGACGTCCAGCGCGCAAACCAATACCTCCATGATTTCAGCGGGCAGCGTGACCCAGGCCCCCACGGGGGCGTGGTTCAAGCGGTTGAGATCGCTGCCCGGCAGCCAGGGCGACATCTGCGCATCCACCTGTTGCACGGCGGCTGCCAGCGCGGTTTGCAGCGCCTGCACATCGGTGTCCGGCGCCGCATCGCAGGTAACCGACCAGCGCGTGCCCATGGTGGGGCCATGCAGCGCCAGCCGCCGCGGGTCAGAACAGGTCTTCGGCATAGCGTCCCTGCTCTTTCAGTTGCGCCAGGCTCTGGCCCTGCGGGCCCAGCAGCGCATCCAGCACCTGTGCCACGCCCTGGGCCATGGCGCGGCTGCCGCACACACGCACGAGGGCGCCCTGCGCGATCAGTGCAAGCACCTGCGTGGCATCGCGTCGCAAGACTTCCTGCACGTAGCCACCGCCCGGTATACGGGAGAACGTGGTGTGCAGCCCGGCCAAGCGGCCGTCGGCCTGCCAGGACGGGAGCTCGGTGCCGAAGTAGAAGTCCCGTTCGGGATGGCGCGCGCCGTAGTACAGGTGCATGGGGCGGTGGCGCGTGTTGTCGCGTATGAAACCTGCCAGTGGCGCCACGCCCGTTCCCGCGCCGATCAGCAGTACTGGCGCGCGGCCCGCGGGCAGCACGAAGCCCGGGTTGGAGCGGATGAACGCCTGCACACTGTCGCCCGCCTGCAGCGCATGCAGGTGGCTGGAACACACGCCGCCGGGCATGCGGCGCACGCAGATTTCCACGAAGCCGTCGCGCGTGCCGCTGGCCAGCGAGTAGTAGCGCGGCACGGCCTGGCCGGGCGCGACGATGCCGATCAGGTCGCCCGCGGCGAAGCGGGGCAGGCCGCGGGCGGGCAGGGCAAAGCGCAGGATGGCCGCGGGTTCGCCCGCGCCGCCCGGAAAGTCTTGCCGCGCGGCGAGCGTCAGTGCCACCGTGCGCGGCAGGCGCGGCTGGTAGTCGATCTGCAGGGGCAGACCCAGTGCTTGCGACAAGGCCCGTCCCCAGCGTGCGAACTCCTGCGCGGACTGTTGGTGGATGCGCTCCAGCGGCAGCAGCGTGGGCCAGCCCTGCGCGCACAGCGCCTGCTCCAGCGCCTCGGCATACGCGCAGAAGGCGGGAAACTGCCGGTCGCCAAAGCCCAGTACCGTGACTTGCGCTCCCGTGACGGGCTGGCGCGTGATGGCGTCCAGCGCGCGCGCCGCATGGGCGGGCGCCTGGCCGTCGCCATAGGTGGCCGCCAGCACATAGACCTGGCGTGCGGTCGGTGGCACGCGCCAGTGCTCCAGTGCCGTGGTGTGCACGCGCTGGCCTGTGGAGACCAGTGCGGCATGCAGGGCCTGGGCAAAGCCCCAGGTGGTGCCGCCTTCGCTGGCCACGAAGACCAGGCTGTCGGCTTGCGCGAGCGGGCTGTTGTTGGCCATGCGGGGGCGGCTGCGACGGGCCTGCCACCACAACACCACGCCCGTGGTCCAGAACAGCGGGATGCTGGCTCCCATGACGCCCAGCACCAGCGCCCATACCCACGCGCCTTCGCCGGTGTGCAGCAGCAACGCCCAGTCGTGTACGCGCTGCGCCGCCGTGGCGTCCTGCCAGGCCAGGGTCTGGCCACTGTAGCGGTCTACCCAGCCCTGGCCCTGCGCGGTGGTCACGCGCCAGGTGTCTTGCGGATCGTCGGCCGCCGGCAGATTCAGCTTGCGCAGGTCCTGAACGCGCAGCTCCTGCAGCAGGGGCAATTGGTCGGCGCGCAGGGCGGCCTGGCTGCCCTGTATGGAGGCCACGTCGGGCTCTGCCACGGCATCCAGCGGCAGCAGGCCGAAGGTGGCGGCGCTCATGACCAGGGCGGCAGCGGCGGACACCGCCAGCACCAACAGGATGACCCGTCCCGCCAGCACGTGCAGGCGCTGCGCCAGCGTGCCGCGCACCGGGCCGGCCAGTTGCCGCCAGCCGCCCATGCGGCGCAGCAGCAGCACCAGCCCCGAGACCGAGAGCACCAGCATGGCGAGCGCCACCACGGCCGCGGTCATGCGCCCGGCGTCGCCCAGCAGCAGGGAGCGGTGCAGGTTCTTCACCCAGCGTGGCAGCAGCGAGGGCTCGTAGCCTCCCAGCACGCGGCCGTCCGCGGGGTCCACACGCAGGGCCTGGGCCTGGCCGTTGTCAAAGGCATGCACCACGATGCCGCCCGAGGGCAGGTGGCGGATTTCCTCCGCGCCGGGCACGTTGGCCTGCACGCGCTGCACCAGCGTCGCCACCGGCAGGTCCTGCGCCGCGGGGGCTGCCTGCCAAGCGTTGCGCAGCGGGTCGAGGGCCAACAGTGTGCCCGTAATGCCCAGCACCAGCGCGAGCGCGCCGGCCACCAGGCCCAACCAGCGGTGGATCTGCCGCCAAACCATGGATGCCCCCTCGCTTATTTCAGTTGGTAGGTGAACGACTGGATGTACTGCTTGCCCGCCTGCGGCTTGCCGGCCTGGGCGGTGGACAGGGGCACGCGGATCTCCGACGGGCTGTCGCGCATGTCCTCGGCGGCGGCGTCGATGCGGATCTCGTAGCCCGCGTCGAGCAGCGCGTCGGCCAGGTCGGCCGTCACCTTGAGCGTGCGGCCCGCGCCCACGCTGGCGCCGGTCACGCCTTGCAGGCGCTTGCCGTCCTTGGCGGACAGGCGGTTCCAGTCGGCCAAGTGCTTGTAGTACTTGGCCTTGCCGCCGGCCACCCACAGCGTGCCCGCGTAGGCGCCCTTGGCGTCGGTGAGGTAGACGGCGAGGTAGGCGCCGTCGCCTCCGTAGTTCTTGAGGGTGGTCGAGAGCGTGACCTCGCGGCTGTGTGCCAAGGCGGGCAGGGTCAGCGCGCAGGCGGCGGCCACGGTGGTCAGCAGGGGTTTGGTGCTGGACATGGAGGTTCTCCGGTAAGAGCGTGTGGATGATTCAAAGGGTCATTCGATCTGGCTGCGTGGCGTGGTGCCGGGCGTCAGTACGGGGTTTTGGGCCGGCGCCGTCAGGGGTGCCGCAGTGTCCTGGGCGGGAGCCGCATCGCGGGCCGGGGTGCGATCGCGCTCGCGCCGGCGTTCGCGCTCAGGTTCATGGCTGTCATCGCGCAGTTTCATCTTCACCACGCGCAGCGTCTGGGGGTCCAGCTTGGCCTTGAAGGCACGGCCCTGGGCGTCGCGGCCGCGCACTTCGTAGCAGCCGTCATCGATCTTGAGGCGCTGCACCTGCCAGCCCTGGGCGGCCGCGTGCCGCATCACGGCGTCGCGTGACTGCCAGTGCTGCACGGGGGCCTCGCAGTCATCGTCCGCCAGCGCAGGGGCTGCTGCCAGGGCCAGGCACAGGGCCAGCAACGGGGTCGGGTGTTTCATGGAAAGCTCCTTTCGGTGGATCAACGCATGGCAAAGGACTCGCGGTGCACGCGCCACGGGCGGGGGCCGCTGGCGTGCGCGTGCAGCGCATCGCCCAGACCCTGCGGACCGCAGAACCAGATGTCCAGCGGGCCGGGGGTGGCCTCCAGGTCCTGGGGCCTGAGGCGCTGGCCCTGGGCGTCGCCGTGCACCGTGAGCGTGACCGGTGGTTGGGCCTGCGCGCACAGCGTGCGCAGGCGCGGCAGCAGCGGATCGGTGGCGGCGTCGCGGGTGCAGTAGTGCATCTGCACCGGCTGCAGTTTGGAGGGCCCTGGCGTGGCGCCCGGCTGCCGGGCTTCCAGCAGCGCCAGGAAAGGCGTGATGCCGACGCCACCCGCCACCCACACCTGTTGGCGGCGGTGGCGGCCCCGGCCGTCGAAGCAGCCGTAGGGGCCTTCGATGTCCACGCGCTGCCCGGCCTGCAGGCGTCGGCCCAGGGTGCGGGTGTAGTCGCCCAGTGGCTTGATGACCAGACGCAGCAACTGCTCGCCCTGCGCATTGGTGCCCAGGCTGCCCGGTGCGCTGGCGATGGTGAAGGGGTGCGCGCCTTCCGACGCATCAAAGCGCACGAAGGCGAACTGCCCCGCGCGGTGGCCTGGCCAGCTTGCCGGCAGGGCGCAGATCACCTCAACGGGCGCCGCCGCGCCGCCATCGCCCAGCGTGCGCACCGCATGGATGTGGCCGGCGTGGCTGCGTGCGCGGCCGATCCAGCCGGCCAGCGACCACACGGCGGCCAGGCTGCCCAGCGCCAGCAACGTGCCCATCAGCAGGCCCAGCGGGAGCGTCCAGAAGGTCAGCGGCATCAGCGCCACGGTATGCAGCGTGAGCGCCAGAAACACCAGCGGCATGGCGCGGTGCAGGAAGCGCCACGGCTTGTAGGCCAGCAGCCGGGTCAGCAGCGTGATGGCCACCATGGCCAGCAGCAGGTAAAAAGCCATCTCGCCCAGGTCCTTGGCAAAGCCCCGGGCGTCGGTGAGCCAGGGCAGAACGGCGTCGCGTGCCGGCCGGCCGGCGCGGCCCCACAGGCCCTTGATCCAGTCGCTGGATTCATCGGCGCCCCAGTGCAGGATGGCCGTCAGCGCCGCACTGATGCCCGCCCACTTGTGCAGGCGGTAGACCTGGTCCATGCCGCCCAGCGGGCGCTCCAGCCAGGGCAGGCGCAGCGCCAGCACCATAGCCAGTGCCATCAGGCCGATGCTCCACAGACCCGAGAGATACAGCGCCTGTTGGCGCAGCTGCCACCAGCCAGTGGCTGCCCCCTGTGCATCCACAAGGGGAGAGACGCCCAGCTCGGGCGGCAGTACCGCGAGCCAGGCCAGGGTGATGGCCAGCAGCCAGCCTCCCAGGACGATCTTGATGCGCATGGCGTTTCCTTCTGGTGCGTTGAGCAGGTGGCCCGCCACGGGTGTGTGGCGAGCGGCTTGGCAACGATTCTGGAAAAGCCACGATGAACTCGTGCTGAAGGCCGCGTTCATGCGACATTCATCGCCGTGCACGTATAAAAAACGCCCATGAACGCATTGCGCCGCCCCTTCGTCCTGATGGCCCTTGCGGTGGCCGCCGCCACCGCGGGCCCTGCCGCGCAGGCCGCCGAGCGCGGCCATGGCGACCATGACCTGGCGCGCCAGGCCCTGGAGCGCGGCCAGGTGCTGCCGCTGCGTACCGTACTCGAGAAGGTCGAGCGCGAGTACCAGGGCCAGGTGCTCAAGGTGGAGTTCGAGCATGATGACGGTCGCTTCATCTACGAGATCCGCCTGCTGCAAAACGACGGCCGCGTGGCCAAGCTGGCGGTGGACGCGGTCAACGGGCAGGTGCTGAAGATCAAACGCAAGGAGCATTGATGCGCATCCTCGTCGTGGAAGACGAACCCACCCTGCGCGACCAGCTGGTGCAGGCCATCGCCGCCGCAGGCCACACGGTGGAGCACGCCAGCGACGGCGCCCAGGCGCACTACCTGGGCGAGGTGGAGAGCTTTGACGCCGTGGTGCTGGACCTGGGCCTGCCCGTGCTCGACGGCCTGTCGGTGCTGCGCCGCTGGCGCGCCGCGGGGCGCAACATGCCGGTGCTGATCCTTACCGCGCGCGCCGCCTGGCATGAGAAAGTGGCGGGCATGGACGCGGGCGCAGACGATTACCTCGCCAAGCCCTTTCACATGGAGGAGCTGCTCGCGCGCCTGCGTGCGCTGCTGCGCCGTCTGGGGGAGCACGCCAGCGCGCAGTGGCAGTGCGGCCCGATCTGGCTGGACACGCGCCAGGCGCGCGTGCTGGTGGACGGCCAGCCGCTCACGCTCACCAGCCACGAGTTCAAACTGCTGTCGCTGCTGATGCAGCGCAAGGGGCAGGTGCTGTCGCGCACCGAGTTGTCCGAGCACATCTACCCGCACGACAGTGATCGTGACTCCAACACCATCGAGGTCTTCGTGGGCCGCCTGCGCAAGAAGCTGCCGCCGGGCAGCATCGAGACCGTGCGCGGCCTGGGCTACCGCCTGGCCGAGGCCGGCGCCACGGCATGAAGTTGGGCGGCTCGCTGCGCCTGCGCCTGCTGGCGGGCACGCTGGCGTGGATGCTGCTCAGCATCGCGCTCGCGGGCTGGGCGCTGCGCACCTTGTTCCAAGACCACATCACCCAGCAGCTACAGGCGCAACTGGTGGTGCAGCTCGACCAGCTCAGCGCCTCGGTGGAATGGACCCCGCAGGGCGGCACGGCCGTGGCGCCGCTGGCCGGTGATGCGCGGCTGGCGCAGCCGCTGTCGGGCCTGTATTGGCAGGTGGACCAGGTGGGCGCGGCGCCGCAGGCCGCCGTGGCGCGCTCGCGCTCGCTGTGGGACCAGGTGCTGGCGCTGCCGCCCGTGCCGGGCGACTACCCCGCGCGCGGCTACCGCGTGCTGCAGCTGCACGATGCGCAGGGCCATGCGCTGCTGTCCGTGGCGCGCACTCTGCAATTGCCCGAGGACGACGCCCCGCCGCTGCGCCTGGTCGTGGCGGGCGACACCGCCCTGCTGGCCGAGCCGCTGCAGCGTTTCACCCACCTGCTGCTGATCGCACTGGGCCTGCTGGCGCTGGGCCTGGCCATCGCCGTGGCGGTGCAGTTGCAGCTGGCACTGCGCCCGCTGCAACTGCTGCGCGAGCAGCTGGCCACCGTGCGCGGCGGGCGCGCAGCGCGGCTGGAGGGGTGCTTCCCGCAGGAGCTGCAGCCGCTGGTCAATGAGTTCAACCATGTGCTGGCCGAGAACGCCGACATGGTGCAGCGCGCGCGCACCCAGGCGGGCAACCTGGCGCATGCGGTGCACACGCCGCTGTCCATCCTGGCGAATGCCGCGGCACAAGAGAGCACGCCGCTGGCGCAGCTGGTGACCGAGCAGGTGGCCAGCGCGCGCCGCCAGGTGGACTACCACCTCGCGCGCGCCCGTGCCGCCGCCGCCGTGCGCGCCACGGGGCTGCGCACGCCGGTGCTGGCGCCGCTGCAGGCCCTGCTGCGCACCATGCAGCGCCTGCATGCCGACCGGCAGTTGGCGTTCGAGCTGGCGCCACAGGCGCAGGATGGCGCCTTTCGCGGCGAGGAGCAGGATCTGTACGAACTGCTGGGCAACCTGATCGACAACGCCGGCAAGTGGGCGCGCACGCGCGTGGTAGTGGACGTGCGGCGCGAGGGCGATCTGCTGTGCTTCACCGTGGACGACGACGGCCCCGGCATTCCCGAAGCGCTGCGCGACCGCATGTTCGAGCGCGGCGTGCAGTTGGACGAGCAGCGCCCCGGCTCGGGCCTGGGGCTGGACATCGTGCGCGCGCTGGCGCAGACCTATGGCGGCAGCGTGCAAGCGCAAGCCTCGCCGCTGGGCGGGGCGCGGCTGCGCCTGTGCCTGCCGGCGGCGGACTGAAGCACCGCTTCCTAGGGCCTGTTCACACTATTTTTGCCAGATGCGTTGCAATCCAAAGCGCCAGGCGCTAGGCGCCAAACGAGGCTGGGGTGCGGCCCCAGCGAGGCTTGGCAACGACGCGGATGGCGCTTTGGGTTGCAACCCGAAGGGAAGGCCATGGAAACGGCGCCCCTCGTTGTTGCGTTTCTAGCCAAGGCCCCGGCCTTGGCGTCGTCACGCGCCTAGATGGGCGCCGTTTCCATGGTCTTCGCACTGGCAAAAATAGTGTGAACAGGCCCTACTGGCCATGCCAATGAAATCCGGCGCAATGCCCTGCTATAACTCCCCCCTTATCGAGCACAGAGGGGACGGAGCAAATGACCAACGAACAACAACAGCTTCAAACGCTGCTGCTCAACCTGCTGCCAGCAGACCACACCACCGTGGGCAATATCACGCTGCTGGAGCAGTTTCTGGCCGCCGCCCAGGCCGCCGGGCACCAGCCCCTCCCCACGGAAGCAGACTTCAAAACCGCACGCGAAGCGCTGGTGGCTGCCGGCCTGGCCGTCAAAGGCAAAGGGCGCGGCGGCGCCACCGCCCGGGCCACCGGCGCGCAACGGCCAGACTTTGCGCTCGATGCCCCTACCGCACCCGCCCCTGCAGCCGCCGACAAGCAGCCCAAAGCACCCAAAGCCAAACCCAGCCTCAAGCAGCCTGACAACGGCGACACCCAGGTGCTGGCCTACCGCCACCCCGACCGGCGCAAAAACAACCCCGAAGTGGGCCTGGTGAACGCTGAAAGCGACCCCGAGCAACCCAAAACCCGCTGGGCCTACGACCCGCACCTAGACCCTGCACTGCAATTTGACAGCGCCCGCGCCCAGGCCGACGCGCTGATTGCCGATGCCTTGGCCGGTAACGACCCCGCTGCCATGCGCCATGCGTTGCAAACCTTGCGGCGCATGGGTGCGCCCTACCTGCAATGGACAGGCAAAGCGGAGCGCACCAGCTTTGAAGTGGACACCGTGAGCCTGCATGTGCATGAGCGCATTGACGCCATGAGCATTTTGAGCAGCGTCGGTAAGCGCCAAAACGCTAGCAATTCAGTAGCTGCTAGCGCAGGTGGGACGGGCGCTAGAGGCCAAAAACACTCAAACTTTTTCCAGCCAGGGCTGTTTGAAGCGCCGTTTGAAAGCGTGCCCCTGCGCGCGGCGCTGGACTTCTACAAGCACGACCGGGGCTGGGCCAACCGGCTGGTCGCTGGAGATAGCCTGCTGGTGATGAACAGCCTGGTTAATAAGGAAGGCATGGCCGGGCAGGTGCAGATGATTTACATCGACCCGCCGTATGGGATTAAGTACGGCAGCAACTTCCAGCCCTTTGTGGGCAAGCGCGACGTGAAAGACCGGGCCGACGCGGATTTGACGCAAGAGCCGGAAATGATCAAGGCCTTCCGCGACACCTGGGAGCTGGGCATTCACTCGTATTTGACCTATTTGCGCGACCGGCTGTTATTGGCGCGCGAGTTATTGAGTGATTCGGGTAGCGTTTTTGTGCAGATTTCGGATGAAAACTTGCATCATGTGCGGGAATTGATGGATGAGGTTTTTGGTTCGGACAACTTCCTTGGCCTCATCGCATACAAGAAAACTACCAGCGCTGCAACTCTCGGTCTTGCCAGTGTTTATGACATGCTGGTTTGGTACGCAAGGAATAAAACCCAGACGAAATATCGTCAGCTCTATTTAGAGAAGATAGCCGGTGAAGATGGTGGAACCCAATATACGTGGGCTCAACTGCCTGATGGCAGCCGAAAAAACTATGGAGTCAAGGGAGTTCCTGCGGGCATGGAATGTCGAGTTTTTCGACAGGACAACACGGCCAGCCAACGACCAGCACAAGGCGACGACGTAACTGAATTTTCATTCCGAGGCGGAACATTTTCACCAGGTAAAGGAACATTCAAAACGGATAGCGGGGGCCTAACAAGACTCTCTGCCTCTGGGCGACTTATCGCGCTTGGCAATACGCTTAGTTATGTTCGCTTTATTGATGACTTCCCTGTTTTTCCAGTCAATAACCTCTGGGATGACACGGTTACGTCTGGTTTTTCCGATAAGAAAGCGTACGTCGTACAAACGCATCCATTAGCGGTGGAACGCTGCATGCTCATGACCACCGACCCCGGTGATCTGGTCCTCGACCCCACCTGCGGCTCCGGCACCACAGCCTATGTCGCCGAGAAATGGGGCCGCCGCTGGATCACCTGCGATACCTCGCGCGTGGCCATCACGTTGGCCAAGCAGCGGCTGATGACCGCCAGCTTTGACTACTTCGCCCTGCGCTACCCGCACGAAGGGCTGCGCGGCGGCTTCATCTACAAGACGGTGCCCCACGTCACGCTGAAAAGCATTGCCAACAATGCCGAGATCGATGCGATTTATGAGCGTATGCACCCAGCCATTGCGTCGGCGCTGGCGGCGCTGAATGCGGCGCTCAAGACGCATGCACCGGCCACGCCTTACCCGGTGACCGAGGGCGCACGCAAAGGCCAGAAGCTGGTGCTGGGCCTGCAGGGGCAGGATTTGCAGGAATGGGAGGTGCCGTTCGACCTGCCCGCCGACTGGGCGGCCGAGTTGCAGGCGCCGCTGGCCCAGTTCCACACCGCCCGGCAAAAAATGCAGGCCGAGATGGACCGCAGCATTGCCGCCAACGCTGAAAGCGAAACCCTGTACGACCAACCCGAGCGTGACAAGACCAAGCTGCGCGTGTGCGGCCCGTTCACGGTGGAAGCCGTGCCCTTCCCCACCGTGCTATCACTAGAGGAGCTGCCGGCGCAAGCGGGGCAAGCGCAAGCGGCCGATTTGGCCGATATGAGCCTGGCCCGCAGCGGCCACACCAGCCGTCAGCACGCCTGGCGCGATGAGTTGCTGAAAACCGGCATCCGCGGCAAGGGTGGGCAGATGCTGCGCTTTGCCGAACTGGAGGTGTTGCCCGGCACCACCAGCGTGCACGCCAGCGGCAGCCTGGACACCGGCGAGCGCGTGGTAGTGAGCTTTGGCCCCGAGCACGGCGCGCTGGAGCAGCGCCAGGTGGAGCGCGCGTTGAACGAGGCGGGCGAACTGTTCCCCCGCCCCAAGATGATCGTGTTCTGCGCCTTCGCCTTCGACCCCGAGGCGGCCAAGGACATCGACGCGCTCAAAGGCATCACCGCACTGAAGGCGCAGATGAACACCGACCTGCTGACCGAAGACCTGAAAAAAGCCCGCAGCAGCAACCAGAGCTTCTGGCTCATGGGCCAGCCCGATGTGCTGCTGACGCAACTGCCCGATGGCCTGTGGCAGGTGGAGGTGAACGGCTTTGACTATTTCGACACGGCCAAGGGCGAACTGGTGTCGGGCGGCAAGGGCAAGATTGCCGCGTGGCAGCTCGATACCGACTACGACGGGCGCAGCCTGTTCCCGCACCAGGTGTTCTTCCCGATGGCGGGCAAGGACGAGGGCTGGATGAAGCTGAAAAAGGACATCCGCGCCGAGCTGGATACAGAGTTGCTGCAAGCCTTCACCGGCACCGTGTCGCTGCCGTTTGCTGCCGGTGACAACCGCACGGTGGCCGTGAAAATTGTGGACGACCGGGGCATTGAGTCGCTGAAGGTGATGCGGCTGGATGCTTCGGCAACCCAGGCATAAGGAGAGCGCAGTGCTGATTTCAAGACTCCAACTGCAAAACTGGCGCAACTTCAAAAAAATCGAGGTGGATTTGCGCGACCGGGTGTTCGTGATTGGGCCGAACGCCTCGGGCAAGTCCAACCTGCTGGATGTGTTCCGGTTTTTGCGCGATGTGGCCAAACCCAAGGGTGGGGGGCTGCAGCGCGCCGTGGAAATGCGCGGCGGCATGACCAAGGTGCGCTGCCTGCTGGCGCGCAGCAACCCGGAGGTGCTGATCGAGGTCGATCTGGCAGAAAAAATAGATACCCCGGCCATCTGGCGCTACTGCCTGGCCTTTCGCAGCGAGGGCAAAGGCAAGCAGCGGGTGGTGGTAAGCAAGGAGCGGGTGGAAGACTTGCGCACGGGCGCCGTGCTGCTCGACCGGCCCCACAACCCGGAAGACCAGGCAGACCGTGAGCGTTTGACGGAAACCAGCCTGGAGCAGGTCAACGCGAACAAGGATTTTCGGGACATTGCGCAGTTTTTTGGCGCACTGACTTATCTGCATCTGGTGCCGCAATTGCTCAAACATGCGGAGCTGGGCGCCAGCGTCTTGCTGGAAGGTGACCCTTTTGGCCAGTCGTTTCTGGAGCGCATTGCCAAAACCCCGGACCGCACCCGCGATGCACGTCTGAAAAAAATCGAATCGGCCCTGCGGGCCTGTGTGCCCAATATGCGCGACCTGAAATTCAGCCGCGACAACGCCACGGGCACGCCCCACCTGGAAGCGCTCTACGAGCATTGGCGGCCCGATGCGGGCTGGCAGCGTGAAGACCAGTTCTCTGATGGCACGCTGCGCCTGCTGGGCATCATGTGGAGCCTGCTCGATGGCGACTCTTTGCTGCTGCTGGAGGAGCCGGAGTTGTCGCTGAACGAGTCGATTGTTCGGCAGATTCCGCCCTTGCTGTGGCAGATGCAGCGCCGGGCAAAGCACCGCCGCCAGGTGTTTGTGACCACCCACAGCGAGGCCCTGCTGGAGCACAGCAGCGTGGACCCGCGCGATGTGCTGCGGCTGGAGCCTTCGGCCGAAGGCACACGCGTTGTGCCTGCCACAGCCCAGGAGCTGGAGTTGGTTGCGGCGGGCTACAACGTGGCCGAGGCCATGGTTCGCAAGGCCCCGCCAAGCCAGATTGAACAGCTTTCCATTTTTTAGCCATGGCCCAACCGCTGGACATCGCCCTGGTGGTGGAAGACGTTTTGAGCCTGGTCCTGATGGAGAAGGTGCTTGCGCATACCGGGCGCGGCTATACGGTGCTGCGGCCTCTGGTGGCGCGCGGGGTGGGCAATATGCGCAAATCGGTGTCCAAGTACCTGAACGCCAGCCGCGCTTTGCCCCACGTCGTCCTGGTGGATCTGGATCAGACGCCGTGCGCCCCGCAGTTGCGCGAACAGTGGGGGGTTGCCACTTTGCCTCGGTCCATGCTGTTTCGGGTGGCAGTGCGTGAGGCAGAGGCTTGGGTGCTGGCCGATCAGGAGGGGTTTGCAAGCTTTGCGGGCATACCGGTCAGCAAAATTTCTCCTGCGCCCGAGTCCTTGGCCGACCCCAAGCAAGAACTGATCAATCTGGTACGGCGCAGCCGCAACAAACGGCTGGTAGCAGAACTGGTGCCAGCGCAAGGCAGTGCGGTTTCGATTGGGCCGCTGTACAACGAGCGCATGCGCCAATTTGTCCATGAGCGCTGGAATGTGGACGCCGCCATGGCGCACGCCCCCAGCCTGGCGCGCACTTTTGATCGCCTGCAAACCTTTTTGAAGTGAAGCGCCTTGACCTCACCCACCTCCCTCATCATCAACTCAGCCTTCACCGAGCCGCAGCAGCACTGGGCCGAGAACCCCGACCGCACACTGAGGCGCGAGCCAGTGCGCCGCCCGGCGGGCTACGAGATCATCGACACGCGCGAGAACACGCGGCGGCAGGTGGCCATCCCGCTGGTGGACACCATCCGCGACCGGGTGCGCCAGTGGCGCGCCGATGGCTGGCCGGGCACCACGGCGGTGACGCTGGCGCTGCTGCAGCACTGGTGGGATGCAGACAAGGTGTCGCGTCGCCAGTACCCGTTCTACTTTTGCCAGCTCGAAGCCATAGAAACGCTGATCTGGCACCTGGAGGCGCTGCCTGAATATCGGCAGGGCATCTTCATCGAGGGCGACGGCGGCGCGTTTGAACGGTTGTGCAACAAGATGGCCACGGGCAGCGGCAAGACTACGGTGATGGCCATGGTCATCACCTGGCAGGTGCTGAACGCGTTGACCTACCCCAAGTCGCCGCGCAAGTATTCCAGCGCCATTTTTCTGGTGGCGCCGGGCCTGACGGTGAAGTCGCGCCTACAGGTGTTGATGCCGGGGCACGAGCAGAACTACTACGACCAGTTTGAGCTGTGCCCTTCCGAGGCGCTGCGGCAAAAGCTCAACCGGGCCAGCATCCTGATCGAAAACTGGCACACCCTGATGCCACTGAAAGAGCAAGAGCGCTCGGTGGTGAAAAAGGGCAAAGAGAGCGACGAGGCTTACACCCGCCGCGTGCTGGGCCCGCTGGCCAACGCCAAGAACCTGGTGGTCATCAACGACGAGGCGCACCATGCCTACCGCAAGCCCGCCGACATCAAGGTGAGCAAGGCCGAGGCCGAGGCGCTGGGCATTGACCTGGACGAGGCCACCCGCTGGGTGGAGGGGCTGGACCGCATCCACAAAACCCGGCGCATTGCGCGCTGCTACGACCTGTCGGCCACGCCCTTTGCGCCCACGGGGCGCAGCAACACCGAGGCGGGGTTGTTCAGCTGGGTGGTGTCGGACTTTGGCTTGAACGATGCCATTGAGGCGGGCTTGGTAAAGACGCCGCGTGTGGTGGTGCGTGACGATGCTCTGCCCAATGCGCAAACGCTGCGCCCCAAGCTCTACCACCTGTACCGCGAGCCCGATGTGGCCGAAGACCTGAACCGCAAGGCCGAAGCCCACGAACCCCTGCCCGCGCTGGTGCAGCAGGCCTACACGCTGCTGGGGGCCGACTGGCGTGCCACGGCGGCCGACTGGGCGGCGCAGGGGCACCTCTCGCCCCCAGTGATGCTGACGGTATGCAACCGCACCGAAACCGCAGCACGGGTGGAGCACTATTTCACCAAGGGCCATGCGCAGTGGGCCGAGCTGCACGATGCTCAGCGCACGCTGCGGGTGGATTCCAAAGTGCTGGAAAAAGCCGAAGTGGGCGAAGCGGCCAGCGCCGACAAAGACTATGACGCGCGCCTGCGCAGCATCGTGCAGGCCGCGCGGATTGAGCCGCAGAGCAAAGAGCGTTGGCTGGCCAGCAGCACCAAAAAAGAAGAAGTGCTGCGCGAGCTGGTGGACACGGTGGGCAAACCTGGCCAGCTGGGGCAAGACCTGCAGAACGTGGTGTCGGTGGCCATGCTGTCGGAGGGCTGGGACGCCAAGACGGTGACGCACATCATGGGGCTACGCGCCTTCACCAGTCAGCTGCTGTGTGAGCAGGTGATTGGCCGGGGCCTGCGCCGCGTGGCCTACGACATCGACCCCACCACGGGCCTGTATGCGCCGGAATTTGTGAACGTGTTTGGCGTGCCGCTGTCGGTGGCTATGCCACCCGGTGGTGATGGGCCCCCGCCGCCACCGCCCAAGCCCAGCGTGCAAATCAAGGCCCTGCCCGAGCGGCAAGTGCATGAGATCAAATGGCCCAACATCCTGCGGGTGGACCAGGTGGTGCGTCCACAGCTGGTCGTGGAGTGGAGCAAGGTGCCGACGCTGACGATTGACCCGGCCAAAGTGGCACTGCACGCGGACATTGCCCCCGCGCTGGGCGGCGCAGCCGACTGGAGCCAGATCACCACCATCGACCTGGAGAAACTGCCCGAGGAGTTTCGGCTACAGCGACTGGTGTTCAAGGCGGCGCAGAAGGCATTTGAGCAGTTGCAAGACCAGTTCAAAGGGCAACGGGAATACTTGCTGTTTCAGTTGGTGCGGCTGGTGGAGACGTTTCTGGCGTCGGGCAAGATCGACATTCCGTCGCTGTTTCATCAAGACCCGCTGCGCCAGCGGATTTTGTTCTCCATGCACATGGATGCCATCGTGCAGCATCTGATGGCCTATGTGATCGAGCAAAACACCTTGCGGCTGGAGGCAGTGTTTGATGGCGAGCGTCCGGTGGGCAGCACGCGCGACATGCGCACCTGGTACACCACGCGCGTAGCCGAGCCCACGCAGCGCAGCCAGATCAGTCACATCGTGGTGGACAGTGGCTGGGAAAAATACGCTGCCAATGTGGCCGAAACGCACCCGGATGTGGCCGCCTGGGTAAAGAACGACCACCTGGGTTTTCACATCCTGTATTTGTGGAACGGCACCAAGCGCAAGTACATCCCTGACTTCTTGGTGCGATTCACATCAGGCAAGACCCTGGTGCTGGAGATCAAGGGCGAAGACTCACCCCAAGACCAAGCTAAACGACAGGCACTGGATCAATGGGTGCAGGCAGTGAATGCGCAAGGCGGCCTGGGCAGTTGGGCGTGGGATGTGGTGGCAGGTAGCGCAGCAGGGTTGCAAGATGTCCTTGCGAAGCACGCTGCGAAGTGATGAATTCGCATCTTCCCCCTGACCGAGCTTTACGCGTCAAAGGGGCCATGCGCAGGCCAGTAGCGGCTGGCAGAATCCCGTCTCTTTCTCCTCGCGGGGCAGGTTGCACTGCCCAAGGAAATCCACGTTTATGTTCACAGGCATCGTCCAAGCCACGGCCACCATCGCCGCCATCGACGACCGCGCCGGCCTGCGCACCTTCACCCTCGAATTCCCCGCTGGCTTCTGCCATCAGCTTGCCATCGGCGCCAGCGTGGCGACGGACGGCGTGTGCCTCACGGTGACCGAGATGCTCTCGCCCACGCGCGCCACGTTCGACGTGATGCTGCAAAGCCTGAACATCACCACGCTGGGCAGCTACGCCGTGGGCGACCGCGTGAACGTGGAGCGCGCCGCCAAGGAGGGCGCCGAGATCGGCGGCCACCCCCTGTCGGGCCACATCGACTTCACCGGGCAACTGGTGCAGCGGCGCGAACTGGACAACAACCTGGTGTGGCGCGTGGCTGTGCCCGAGGCGTTTCGGCGCTACGTGTTCGCCAAGGGCTACATCGCCCTCCACGGCGCCAGCCTCACCGTGGCCGAGGTGGACCGCGCCGAGGGCTGGTTCGAGGTCTGGCTGATCCCCGAGACGCGCCGCGCCACCGTGTTCGAGGACGTGCAGGTGGGCGATCGCCTGAACATCGAGATCGAGCGCAGCACCCAGGTGGTGGTGGACACCGTGCGCGAGGCCGTGCAGGAAAGCCTGGGCCGCCTGGCGCCGGTGCTGGAGGGGCTGCTGAAAGAGAAGGGCCTGTCGCTGGACGACTACCTTCCGCACCCGTCCAGGGCCCTGCCGCCGCAGCGATGACCGGCGCGCCGCGCGCCCTCACGCCGGCTGACCTGCCCGCGTTGCTGGCGGTGCAGCGCGCCTGCTACGGCGACGCCTACGTCGAAAGCGCCGAGGTGTTTGCCCGCCGCCTGGCCAGCCCCGTGAACTGCTCGCTGGTGCTGGAGCATGAGGGGCGCGTGGCCGCCTACCTGGCGGCCTACCACTCGCTGCTGGGCAAGGTCACGCCGCTGCACGGCGACTTCGATGCCGTGCCGGCGCCCGACACCCTGTACCTGCACGACATGGCGGTGCTGCCCGCCTGCGCCGGCCGGGGCCTGGCGCGTGCGTTGCTCACGCGGCTGCTGCCGCGGGCCCGCGCGGCGGGGCTGCGCCACACGGCGCTGGTGTCGGTGCAGGGCTCGCAAGCCTACTGGGCGCGCCAGGGCTATGCCGCGCACTTGGTGCAGGACGCCGCGCAGCGGCGCCACCTGGACAGCTACGGCGCCGGCGCGGTGTACATGGCGCAGGCACTGTAAAAAATGATAGCTGTTAGCGCTTGCCATCAAAGGATTTCAGCATGTTTTGTGCCTGAAATCCCCATTCAGCAAGCGCGACCAGCTATCTTTTTAATTGCCTCCGAAGCCTAGAACTGCAGGTCCGCGCGCAGCCATAGCGTGCGGCCGGGTTCGTTGATGCGCACGCCGCCCGGGTAGCCGAAGCCGGCGTTGCCCGCCAGGTTCAGGTGCTCGGCGTAGTTCTTGTCCAGCAGGTTGTCCACCCCTGCGGCAAGCTTCAGCTGCGCGTTGATGCGGTAGCCCGCGTGCAGCGACAGCACGCCGAAGCCGGCGCTTGCGCCCAGGTCGCGGCCCACCACGTTGCCCTGGCCGTTGGCATGGCGGTGCTGCGCGGCCACCAGGCGCCACAAGCCGCCGGCGCTCCACGGGCCCTGGGCGTATTCCAGGCCCAGGCGCGCCTCCAGCGGCGGCATCTGCGGCAGCGGGCGGCCTTCACTGGTGTTGCGGCCCCAGCTGTAGGCCAGCGTGCCCTGCGCCGTCCACGCCGTGCCCAGGCGCTGGCTGGCGCCCAGCTCCAGCCCGGCGGTGCGCGCGTCGACGTTGCGCACGGCCGATTTCATGCCGGTGTAGTCGAACAGGATGTAGTCGCGCACCACGCCCACATAGGCCGAGGTCCACAGCTGCCAGTCCGCGCCCTTCCACTGCGCGCCCATGTCCAGCTGCGTGGTCTTCTCGGGGCGCAGCGTGGCGAAGGCGTTGCCGGCGCTGGCCGCGCTGTTGCCGGGGGAGATCAGCTCCCAGTAGTCCGGAAAGCGCTGCACGTGCCCCAGGCCCGCGTAGACCAGCGCGCCCTGCGGCGCCAGCGTGCGTTCCCAGCGCACGAAGCCGCTGGGCATGGCCGAGCGCGTGCGGTGGTCCGCGCCGGCCGCCGGGGCCATGCCGCCCATGCCGCTCGGGGCAGGGTAGCGCCAAGCCTCGGCGCGGTCCAGGCGCAGGCCGCCCACCCAGCGCGTGTCGGCCTGGGCCTGCCATGACAGCTCGGCAAATGCGCCCAGGTTCTCGAACTTGGCGTCGCGCATCCAGGGCTTGCTGTCGTAGGGCACGCTGGGCGTGCCGCTGCGCTTGTCGTGCGGGCTGCGCTGTGCGTCCAGGCCGGTCTCCAGCTGCCAGTCGGGCTGCCACTGCAGCGTGACGACCACGTCGCGCAGCGTGTGCTCGGGGGCCGCGGCCGCGTTGTTCACGGCGTCGCTCGCGGCCAGGGCCGGGCCGGCCAGCAGCAGCGCGCAGGCCAGCGCGCAGGGGGTGAGGTGCGAGGACAGGGGTGCGCACCGCAAGGCAGGCGCGCGGAAGGAATATGCAGTCATGAGAAATCCACGCCCGGCGCTGCTCGGCCGCGGGGGCGGCAGATCAGCGCGCAGGCAAACAACGGAAGGCGCCAGCCCCATGGGCCGGCGGGTGGTTGCAGTCAGGCGTGGGTGGAAGGCGGGCCGCGCGGGGGCAGCGGCGCCTGGGCGCGCCAGGCCGCCACGGCCGGCGCGCGGCTGCGCTGTGCGGGGTGCACGTGCGGGGCGGGCGGGCGCAGGGCGGCCAGCGTCAGCGCCGGCGGTGTGGCCAGGGCAATGCACAGCAGGCAGCCGGGGTCGGCATGGTGGCTGTCGTGCGCAGCCGGGTCGGCGTGCGGCGCGGGGCCACCCGCGGGTGCGGCGAAGCAGACGTCCAGGTGCGCCAGGTCGACTGCCGGCAGCGCCTGGCGCACCTGCACGTTGGCCCACAGCGCCACCAGCCACGCACACACGAACACCGCGAGGACCGCGGAGCCCAGGCGTCGGTGGTGGCGAATGCGCTGCAGCATGGGGTGGGGATTATCCCGAGCGCTGCGCGTTCGGGGCGCGCCGGAACTTGACCCAGCGCAAGCCGTCAGAAAGTGTCCACATGCGCTGGTGATAATCGCGGCTATGCCAAACCGCTGGAAACCCAACGTCACCGTGGCCGCCATCGTCGAGCGCGAGGGCCGCTTTCTGTTCGTCGAGGAAGACACGGCCGACGGGCTGCGGCTGAACAACCCCGCGGGCCACCTGGACCCGGGAGAGTCGCCCATCCAGGCCTGCGTGCGCGAGGTGCTGGAGGAGACGGCCTACGACTTCGAGCCCACGGCGCTGGTGGGCGTGTACCTGAACCGCTTCACGCGCACGCGCACGGGGGACGACATCACCTACCTGCGCTTTGCGTTTGCGGGCAATGTGGGCGCGCACCACGCCTGGCGGTCGCTGGACGACGGCATCCTGCGCGCCGTGTGGCTCACCCCCGAGGAGCTGCGCAGCTGCAGCGCGCGCCACCGCAGCCCGCTGGTGCTGCAGTGCGTCGAGGATTACCTGGCCGGCCGGCGCGCGCCGCTGGACTTGATCCACACCGACGCCAGCGTGCTGCGGACGCCGGGCTGAGGATCAGGGCGCTGGGCTTGGCTCGCAGCGCCAGCCAAGCCAGCAGACGCCGTGGCGCGGGCTTGGCACGGTCACTGGCCGTCGCCCCTCCTTTTCGCAAAGCGAGAGCAGGGGGATGCGGCGCAGCTGCTCATGGGGAGGTCACTGCGCGGTGATCTTGCGCTCGCGCACGATGGCGCCCCACTGCTCGTATTCCTTCTTCATGAAGGCGGTGAACTCGGCGCGCGTGGTGGGGTGGGGCGACAGGCCGTGCTTGTTCAGGGCCTCCTTCACGCCGGCGTCGTTGAGCGCCTTCACGATCTCCTTGTTCCAGCGCTCCAGCAGCGGCGCGGGCGTCTTGCCCGAGGCCACGAAGGCATACCAGTTCAGTGCCTGAAAGCCCGGGAAGCCCGACTCCGCCACCGTGGGGATGTTCGGCAGGTAGGCCGGGCGCGTCAGGCCCGTGGTGGCCAGCGGGATCAGCTTGCCCGCCTCCACGTGCGGCATGGCGGTGGGCGGCGCGGCGAAGTAGCTGGTCACGCGCTCGCCCAGCAGGTCCTGCAGCGCGGGGGCGCCGCCCTTGTAGGGCACGTGGACCATGTCGATGCCGGCACGCTGGTTGAACAGCTCGCCCGCCAGGTGCGAGGCCGAGCCCGCGCCGGTGGAGGCGTAATCCACGCTGCCGGGCTTGGCCTTGGACAGTTGCACGAACTCGGCCAGGGTCTTCACGCCCGCGCCCTTGTGCACCACCAGCACGTTGGGGAAGTACACCCCGCCCGAGATCGGCGCCAGGTCCTTGAACGGGTCGTAGGGCAGCTTCATGAGGTGCGGCGCGATGGTCAGCGGACCCACCGAGCCGAACAGCAGCACCGTGCCATCCGATGCGCCCGCGGCCACCTGCTGGTGGGCGATGTTGCCGCCCGCGCCGCCCTTGTTCTCCACCACCACGGACTGGCCGATGTTCTCGGCCAGCTTCTTGGCGATCAGGCGGGCCGCCGCGTCGGCTGCGCCCCCGGGCGCAAAGCCCACGACCAGCGTGACCGGCTTGGCCGGCGGAAAGTCCTGCGCCAGTGCCGGGCCGGCCCAGGCGACGGAGGTGAGGGCCACGGCGGCGGCCTGGATCAGGGTGCGTTTTTTCATGGCGAGGCTCCTTTAGTCGTTGTAAGTCAAATGTTGCTCTAGCGCTTATCCATCAAGCGCTAACAGCTATGGTTTTAGAAGCAATCAATCGCTGCCCAGCCCGATAGGGTTGGGCTGGCGCTTTTCGGTGGTGTGGCGCAGCAGCGCGGCGGTGCGGAACACGCCGTGGGCGAACTTGCCGTAGGGCAGCGTGGCAAAGAGGGCCATCACCGCGCCCAGGTGCAGGCACAGCACCAGGGCCAGCGCGGGCGCGGCCGACGGGGTGATGCGCACCAGCCACAGCGCCAGGCCGCTTGCGGCCACCAGGAACAGCAGGGCGATGAAGCCCAGGTCCATGGGCTTTTGCGCGGCGTCGCCGTGTGCGGGGTGGCGCGTGCGGTTCAGGTACCACAGGCCGATCGTGCCCAGCACCAGCATCACGCCGCCCGCCACGCCCAGCAGTTTGGGAATGCTGGGTGCCTCGTAGGGCGCCGGCCAGCCGAAAACGTAGTGGTACACCGTGGCCAGCGAGGTCGCGGCAAAGCACAGCAGGAAGCCGTAGAACGTGAGGTGGTGCGCGCGGCGGCGCTTGAGGGTGTAGGCGTCGTCCTCGTTGTGGCAGCCGTCGCCATGGCCGCCGTCCAGGTACTTCAGGCGCAGCACGTCGTGCGCGGCCTCGGTGGCGGCGGGGGCGCTCACGTCGGCGCCGCTGGTGGCGGGCTTCACGTCCTTCCAGAAGCGGCGCACGCCCATGGACAAGGCCAACACCACGAACAGGAACACCGGCGCGAACAGGCCCACCAGCAGGTTGTGCGGGAACAGGCGGTAGAAGTTGCCGCCCAGGTCCGCGCCCCACAGCGCGCCGAGCCCGCCGCCCTGCAGCGCGGCGCCCAGCACCAGGAACAGCGTGAGCGCGACCACGAGGGCCAGCGACAGCGTGAGGCCGTTGCGGCGGTACAGCCGGCCCAGCGCGGGCGGCCAGGCGTAGTCGGCGTAGGTCTGGCCGCGCACCTGGGCCATGGCCTGCGGGATGTTCACGGCGAATTCGTGCGGCGGCGCGTACTGGCACGCGTGCAGGCAGGCGCCGCAGTTGTGGCACAGGTTGGCCAGGTAGTGCACGTCGGCCTGGGTGAAGTCCAGGCGGCGCGTCATGGCCGGGAACACGGCGCAAAAGCCCTCGCAGTAGCGGCAGGCGTTGCAGATCTGCATCTGCCGCGCCACCTCGGTCTCGGCGGCGCTCTGCGCCGGCGCGGGCACGATGGGAATCACGCGGGCGGGCCCGCCCTGGGCCAGGCCTATCGCTTCGTCGGTCAGGGATTTCAGGGTTTGCATGGTGTTCAGCCCTCGTCGTTCACCGCGCCGTGCGCGGCAGCCTGGCCCGCGGCGGCCAGCGCGGCGTTGCGCCCGGCGATGCGACCGAAGGCCGTACCGATCGACATGCCCACGCCCGCGGTGTAGCCCTTGCCCAGCACGTTGCCGGCCATCATTTCGCCCGCCACGAACAGGTTGCGGCTGGGTTGGTCGGCGAAGCGCACGGCGGCGGTGTCGTCGGTGTGCAGGCCCAGGTAGGTGAAGGTGACGCCGGGCTTGAGCGCGTAGCCGTAGAACGGCGCGGTGTCGATGGGCCGCGCCCAGTGGGTCTTGGCGGGCGCCACGCCCTCGGTATGGCAGTCGTCCAGCGTGGTGTGGTCGAACTGGCCCACGCGGCAGGCGGCGTTGTAGACGTTCAGCGTCTGCATGAAGGTCTCTATGGGCAGGCCGAGCTTTTCGGCCAGCGCGGGCAGGCTGTCCGCCTTCACCCCGGGGAATACCGGCGGCATGAAACGGCCGATGGCCTTGCTGTCGATGATGGAGTAGCCAATCTGCCCCGGCTGCTGCGCCACCAGGCGCCCCCAGATGGCATAGCGCTTGGGCCAGAAGTCCTCGCCCTCGTCGTAGAAGCGCTCGCCCTCGCGGTTGACCACCACGCCCAGCGACACGCAGTCGATGCGCGTGCAGATGCCGCCGTCGTACAGCGGCGCGCGTGCGTCGATGGCCACCATGTGCGCCTGCGTGGGGTCGCCGATGCGGTCGGCGCCGTGGTCGTCGAGCAGGTGCTTCAGCAGCACGCCGCGGTTGTAGGCCGTGCCACGGATCAGGAAGTTGTCGGCGGGCCACTCGCCGCGCGCGTTCTGGCCCCAGGCCTCGCGCAGCCACTCGCGGTTGGACTCGAAGCCGCCGGCGGCCAGCACGCAGCTCTTGGCGGTGATGCGCTGGCCCTTCACCCAGGCGGCCTGGAAGGTGCTGTTCTCGATCTCGATGCGCTCCACGGCCGATTCGTAGCGCACCTGCACGCCCAGCGCCTCGGCGCTGCGGTAGTAGGCATTCACCAGCGCCTTGCCGCCGCCCATGAAGAAGGCATTGGTGCGCGCCACGTGCAGCGTGCCGGCCAGCGCGGGCTGGAAGTGCACGCCGTGGCGGCGCATCCAGGGGCGGCAGGTGCTGGACGCGCGGATCACCAGGCGCGCCAGGTGCTCGTTGGTCTGGCCGCCGGTCACCTTCAGCAGGTCCTGCCAGTACTCTTCTTCAGGGTAGGCATCGACCAGCACGTCCTGCGGCGCGTCGTGCATGCAGCGCAGGTTGCGGGTGTGGGCGGAGTTGCCGCCGCGCCAGGCGCGCGGGGCCGATTCCAGCAGCAGCACGCGGCTGCCGGCCTCGCGGGCCATCAGCGCGGCGCACAGGGCGGCGTTGCCGCCGCCGATGACCAGGACATCGGTGTCCATCGGGGGAGATTGCATAGGTTTCGCTCGTGGAGGCGCACCCGGTAGGGGCGAGGGGCGCAGCAGTCGAGCGTGGACTTTAGGCAGCGGCCCGCCTGCCGTGCAGCCGCGGGCGGGTATGGGGGTATCACGAACGGTGATGGCTGCGCGCCCGGGCGCGACGCCCGAAAGCAGCCGCTACGGGGCGGGAACCCCTGCCGGTGCCTGCGCCAGCAGTGAGGTGCCGATCCAGCGGCCCTCGGTGACCAGACCGCGGGCACAGTCCAGCAGCACCACGCGCGCAGCCAGTGCGGCGGGGGACAGCTCTTCGTCCGGCAGGCTGCACAGCAGGTTCACGCGCCGCGCCGGCGCGCCCGTGAGGCGCGCGCACTGAAAGCGCGTGGCCGCGTCCGGGTAGCGGCCCAGCGCCGCCCAGGGCTGCAGCGTGGAGCCCAGGCCGGCGTCCACGGCGGCCATCAACATGGCCAGCGAGTCCACCTCCAGCACCACATGCGGGGCGATGCCCGCGCTGGCAAAGGCCGTGTCCAGCGTGCTGCGCAGGCCGTGCGGGCCGGTGGGCAGGATCAGCGGCTCCTCGCGCAGCTCAGTGATCGCCACCTCGGCGGCCAGGCGCGGGGCGGCGGCGCCGCGCATCAGGAACAGGTCTTCCTCCAGCAGCGGCTGGATTTGCCAGCGCTGGGTGCGTCCGGCCAGCTGCGCCTGGTGCAGGCGCGAGTCGAACAGCACGGCCAGGTCCAGCTCGCGCGCATGCAGCATGGCCGAGAGGTGGCCCGACATGCCCTCCACCATGTGCAGCCGCACGTCGGGGTAGCGCGCGCGCATGGCCTGCATCAGCGGCAGCCCCAGCAGCGCCGAGGTGGTGGGCGCCAGGCCGACGGTGACGGTGCCCGACAGCCGCGCCTGCTGGGCGGCGCGCACGGCCTGCTCGGCATGGCGCAGGGTGAGCTGCGCCTCGCGAAAGAACGCAGCCCCGGCCTCGGTGGGGGCCACGCCGCGCGGCGTGCGGTGCAGCAGGCGCGTGGCCAGCTCGCCCTCCAGCCGCGTGATCTGCTGGCTCAGTGCGGACTGCACCAGGTTCAGATCGAGCGCGGCGCGGCTCATGGAGCCCAGCTCCACCACCCGCACGAAATATCGCAATTGCCGCAGTTCCATCGTCTCCAACACCCGGTTGACCCCAGGCGCCGCCCGGCCGGGGTGGGCTGGGATAATCGCACACCTATGAAACATGCCCCCCACGCTCCTCACTTCGTGTGGTCGCTGCCCCCCAGAGGGGCCGCTTTTCCTCTTGGGGCGGCCCGGCGATGAAAAAACACCGGGTCGTGGTGGGCCTGTCGGGGGGCGTGGACTCCGCCGTCACGGCGCACCTTCTCAAGCAGCAGGGCCACGAGGTGGTCGGCATCTTCATGAAGAACTGGGAAGATGACGACGACAGCGAGTTCTGCTCCAGCCGCCAGGACTTCCTGGACGCGGCCAGCGTGGCCGACGTGATCGGCATCGAGATCGAGCACGTCAACTTTGCCGCCGAGTACAAGGACCGGGTGTTCGCCGAGTTCCTGCGCGAATACCAGGCCGGCCGCACGCCCAACCCGGACGTACTGTGCAATGCCGAGATCAAGTTCAAGGCCTTCCTGGACCACGCCATGCGCCTGGGCGCCGAGAAGATCGCTACCGGCCACTACGCGCGCGTGCGTCAGAACCCGGCCACGGGCCTGTTCGAGCTGCTCAAGGGGTTGGACCCGTCCAAGGACCAGAGCTACTTTCTGCACCGCCTGAACCAGGCGCAGCTGTCCAAGACGCTGTTCCCCGTGGGCGAGCTGCACAAGACCGAGGTGCGCCGCATCGCTGCCGACATCGGCCTGCCCAACGCCAAGAAGAAGGACTCCACCGGCATCTGCTTCATCGGCGAGCGACCGTTCCGCGAGTTCCTCAACCGCTACATCCAGCATGCACCCGGCCCCATCCTGGACGACCGCGGGCGCAAGCTGGGCCGCCACGTAGGCCTGTCGTTCTACACGCTGGGCCAGCGGCAGGGCTTGGGGATCGGCGGTGTCAAGGAAAAAGGCGCCGGGGCGAAAGCACCGTCTGGCCAGCCGGTGCGCGGCGGCGGCGACCATGCGCCCTGGTTCGTGGCCCGCAAGGAGCTGGAGACGAACACCCTGCGCGTGGTGCAGGGCCACGAGCACCCGTGGCTGCTGTCGCACCGCCTGGATGCGCAGGACGCGAGCTGGATTGCCGGCCATCCGCCCGCAGCAGGCGCCTGCGCCGCCAAGACGCGCTACCGCCAGCAGGACGCCGCCTGCACGGTGCTGGCCGCACAGGGCGACGCCTTCAGCCTGCACTTCCCTGAGGCGCAGTGGGCCGTGACGCCGGGCCAGTCGGCCGTGCTGTACGACGGTGAGGTGTGCCTGGGCGGTGGGGTGATTGCGGCCGTGAACGGCTGAAAGCCCGCCCAGGGGGGCGTAGGCGGCATCAGGGGATACCCGAATAGCCGGGATGCCGGACCTGCGTCCCTGCTATGGTGTGAAATTGCTTCAGCACCGGTCTCCGGTTTTTTCACGCTGCGTCGCGGGCGGTCTTTCTACAGTCTCGTCCGCGCCGCTCCAGCCGGTTGACCTCCGGTACTGGGCGTGCGAGGCATTTCTCCTTCCAAAACCGGGACAACAACAGGGGGCACAGGCTATGGTCTGGCAACAAATCTACGACCCACTGGGCAATATGGTCATCTCCACCGCACTGGCCGCGCTGCCAGTGGTGGTCATGCTCGTGGCCTTGGGCTTTTTCCACATCAAGGCGCATATCGCGGCAGGCATGGGCCTGATCACGGCGCTGCTCGTGGCGGTCTTCGTCTACGGCATGCCGGGCGACATGGCCGGCCGTGCGGCGCTGTTCGGTGGTTTCACCGGCCTGCTGCCCATCGGCTGGATCGTGCTGAACATCATCTTCCTGCACCAGCTCACGAGCAGAACGGCAGCTTCGCCGTGCTGCAGGACTCGCTGTCGGGCATCACGGAAGACCGCCGCATCCAGCTCTTGCTGATCGCCTTTTGCTTCGGCGCGTTCTTTGAAGGCGCGGCCGGCTTCGGCACCCCCGTGGCGGTGACGGCCGCCATCCTGATCGGCCTGGGCTTCTCGCCGCTGGCGGCCTCGGGCCTGTCGCTGATCGCCAATACGGCGCCGGTGGCCTTTGGCGCCCTGGGCACGCCGGTGATCACGCTGGCCAAGGTGCACGGCTACGACCTGATGGAGGTGACGGCCATGATCGGCCGCCAGTTGCCCTTCTTCTCGCTGCTGGTGCCGTTCTGGCTGATCTGGGCCTTCGCCGGCCGCAAGGGCATGATGGAAATCTGGCCGGCCATCCTGGTGACGGGCGTGTCCTTCGCCATTCCGCAGTTCCTGGTGTCCAACTACATCGGGCCGGAACTGGTGGACATCATCGCCGCTATCGTCTCCATGGTCTGCCTGGTGGCCTTCCTGCGCGTGTGGAAGCCCAAGACGGTGTGGACGTCGCCCTCGCTGCGCGGGCATGACCCCAGCGCCGCAGAGGCCAAGCCGCCGCAGCCGGTCAAGCGCCACAGCACCCAGGCGCTGGTGGCCGCCTGGACCCCCTGGGTCATCCTGTCGGTGTTCGTGTTCATCTGGGGCCTGCCCTCGGTCAAGGCCTGGCTCAATGGCATCTTCGCGCCGGCCTTCCCCATGGCCGGGCTGCACAACCTGATCGAGAAGGTGCCGCCCGTGGTGCCCGCGCCGCACAAGGAGGCCGCCGTCTACACGCTGAACCTGCTGTCGGCCACCGGCACGGGCATCCTGCTGTCGGCCGTGGTGAGCGCGCTGGTCATGAAGTACAACCCGGTGGCCATCGTCACCACGTTCTTCCGCACCTTCTGGCTGGTGCGCTACTCGCTGCTCACCATCGTGCTGATGTTGGCGCTGGGCACGCTCACGCGCTATTCGGGCACCGACACCACGCTGGGCCTGGCTTTTGCCAACACCGGCGTGCTGTACCCGTTCTTCGGCACGCTCATGGGCTGGATCGGCGTGGCGCTCACGGGATCGGACACGGCCTCCAACGTGCTCTTCGGCGGCATGCAGAAGGTGGCAGCCGAGCAGCTGGGCCTGTCGCCCAACCTGATGGGCGCAGCCAACAGCTCGGGCGGCGTGATGGGCAAGATGATCGACGCGCAGTCCATCGTCGTGGCCTCCACCGCCACCCGCTGGTTCGACCACGAGGGCGACATCCTGCGCTACGTGTTCTTCCACTCCATCGCGCTGGCCTGCCTGGTGGGCCTGTACGTGACGATGCAGGCCTATGTCTGGCCGTTCTCCCTCATGGTGGTGCACTGATTTGAGTGTTTTTGGGCTGCAGCGCTTGTCCATCCAGCGCGAGCAGCTATCACTGCAATAGCAAACGGGCGCCCTGGGGCGCCCGTTGTGCTTGGTGCGAGGCCGAATCAGAACGGAATGTCGTCGTCCATGTCGTCAAAGCCCGATGCGGCGCGCGGCGGCTGTGCCACGGGCGCGGGGGC
>NZ_JSYI01000006.1:0-1605 GCF_001023515.1 Diaphorobacter sp. J5-51
GTTCATGCTGCTCATTCTATGCTCCATGACAGAGCGAAGCCAACCCAGCGGGATGGCCCCGCGTGGGTGGTTGAATTGCACTTGCGTGCGTTGAACGCTGTTTCGTCTTCCGACAAGGCCAGCAACCTCTTGAACTCAGTGCATTACGCAACTGAGGAACAAACTTGGTTTTCTGAAGCACCCCAAAGGATGCTTTAGAAAACCATCCCCGTAGGGATGGTTGGTTGCTACCGCATAGCTACACTATAAACCAAAGTGCAACGAATGCCACGATACATGCAAATAGAACAGGCGCGTCGTAAGGATCGCACACTTTATTCACCAATCGCACCAAAGTCGCGTGGCTCGCATTATTCACTGGCGTAGGTCTGACCTCAACGTATTGAAGGTTATCAGCGGTCTTAATTTCGACGTTCATAGTGGACTCCATGAAAATTCGCAGAGTCCACCCCGCAGGGTGTTCCCTGCGAGGGTTAAAACTAGTAAACGAGCTTTTTACTTTAGATTAAAAAATAGCTGATTATACGAAATCATATTCCAGCACATAATCACCGGACGGACTTACGTCCATCGCATCATGCGATCTCGCGAAATACTGCGGATCCGAGCAACCAACACAACGGCCAGGACGATTCGTGTCGAGCCATTTCCGAATCGCAGTGGCTTCTTTTTCTTCATACCCTTCCCACTGGTCGTTAACCAGTGCGCTTGACCAAGAAGCAGGTAGTGTATATTTTTGCATGATTGCATTCTCCATTGTTATCAAAAATGATCACAGTAGATGGCGACGTTTTCACGTGCACTCCTGTACGATCTCGAATTTATCTTCCGCAGCACTGACCCTGACTCCATATTCCGGGTTAAGCACTATCTTGTTGCCAACTTTGAATAGCGCGAATGCGAGATTCTCGTAGTCAAAAGAAATGCGGACAGACGGCACACGGTCAATCCCATTGATCGGGTTCGTTCCGATTTCCGTCACAACCCGAATATGATCATCCGGTTTGCCTTCAATCCCAGCGCACCAAACATCTATCTGACCATTGGATTCTCTCAGATCGGAAAGATCCATTTGATGGGTATGCGCTGTGGTTCCTTCGACCCCATACGAACTCCAGTATTTGACTGGAGCGTTAGTGCTTGACTGCTCTTGCGCAAGCACCTGAAACACTACGGCGTCCAGGTTGATGTTGTGTAGGGAGCGGTTTTTTTCCTGCGCGCGAACGCAGCACTCAAACGTTGCCTTGGCGATTGCCATAGCTAAAGAACTATTCATGATGGTCATCCTAAAAAGAGGCCCTCACCCCCAGCGGGATGAGTGACCCCGTTGGGTTTAAATTCTGCCCCGTTCAGGGCGTTCAGGTTTTTGGTTTGGTCAACCCGTAGGCCTGAAACAACTCCCCTAGTGATTTTGCTTGAATATCGCTGGGTGGTTTTTTCAGGTACTTGTCTCCGAGGTGCGCGTCGATTGCTCGAATGATGAGCGCTTCGACGGGTACTTGGATCTCATCAGCCATCATTCGAAGACGATCGGGCAAAGTGTCGTCGTCGCTGAAGGTGATGGTGATTTGTTGCATGGCGATGCTCCTTTGAACATGCGGCAGC
>NZ_JSYI01000007.1:0-1843 GCF_001023515.1 Diaphorobacter sp. J5-51
CGGCCAACGCGGGCGTCGGCGGGGGATTTTTCAACGGCCTGTTATATGACGATTTCGACCGTTGGCATCATCGGCGCGGGCACCATGGGCAACGGCATTGCCCAGGCATGCGCTGTGTCGGGCATCAATGTGGTGATGGTGGACATCTCCGACGCCGCCGTGCAAAAGGGCGTGGCCACCGTGGCGGGCAGCCTGGACCGCCTGATCAAGAAAGAAAAGATCACCGAAGCCGACAAGAGCGCCGCCCTCGCGCGCATCAAAACCTCCACCAGCTACGACGACCTGAAGGCCGCCCAGATCGTGATCGAGGCCGCCACCGAGAACTACGAACTCAAGCTCAAGATCCTCAAGCAGGTGGACGCGCTGGTGGCGCCCGAAGTGATCATTGCGTCCAACACCTCTTCGATCTCCATCACCAAGCTGGCCGCCGCCACGTCGCGCGCCGACCGGTTCATCGGCATGCATTTCTTCAACCCCGTGCCGATGATGGCGCTGGTGGAGATCATTCGCGGCCTGCAGACTTCCGACGCCACGCACGACACGGTGAAGCAGCTCTCCGAGCGCCTGGGCAAGTCGCCCATCACCGTGAAGAACGCCCCCGGCTTCGTGGTCAACCGCATCCTGGTGCCCATGATCAACGAGGCCTTCTTCGTGCTGGCAGAGGGCCTGGCAACGCCCGAGGACATCGACGCCGGCATGAAGCTCGGCTGCAACCAGCCCATCGGCCCGCTGGCGCTGGCCGACATGATCGGTCTGGACGTGTGCCTGGCCGTGATGGACGTGTACCTGACCGAGTTCGGCGACAGCAAGTACCGCCCCTGCCCGCTGCTCAAGGAGATGGTGGCCGCCGGCCGCCTGGGCCGCAAGACCGGCCGCGGCGTGTACCAGTACTGACCTGACCCAGACCACCTGCCATGCCCGTTCGCAACCCCTTCAAGCACGCACTGGCCGCCGGTCAGGCGCAGATCGGCATCTGGTCCACCCTGCCATCACCCCTGGTCACCGAGCTGATCGCGGGATCGGGCTTTGACTGGGTGCTGCTGGACACGGAACACACGCCCAGCGACGTACCGCTCATGGTGCAGCAGCTGCAGGCCGTGGCCGCCGGCTGCCGGGACCACACGCACTGCGTGGTGCGCCCGGCCTGGAACGACCCGGTGCTGATCAAGCGCTACCTGGACATCGGCGCGCAAACGCTGCTGCTGCCCTTCGTGCAGAACGCGGACGAGGCGCGCGCCGCCGTGGCCGCCATGCGCTACGCGCCGCGCGGCATCCGCGGCATGGGCGGCTCCATGCGCGCCTCGGACTTCGGCCGCGACGCGGCCTATGTACGCGATGCGGAGAACGAGCTCTGCCTGCTGGTGCAGGTGGAGACGGCCGAGGCGCTGGAGCAGATTGAGGCCATCGCCGCGGTGGAGGGCGTGGACGGCATCTTCATCGGCCCGGCCGATCTGTCCGCCAGCATGGGCTTCCCGGGTGATGCCAACCACCCCACGGTGCGCGCCGCGATCGACGACGCGATCCGCCGCATCCGCGCGGCCGGCAAGGCACCGGGCATCCTCGTGGTGGACGAAGCCCGGGCGCGCGAATGCCTGGCCCTGGGCGCGCAGTTCGTGGCCGTGGGCATGGACATGCTCCTGCTGCGCCAGGCCGCGGACGGGCTGGCCGCGCGCTTCAGGCCAGGCGCACGCGGGCCCGTCGCCACGAGCTACTGACACCGAGCGCCGCCCGCGCGGTCGGCGCTTCCGCCTACCAAACCGCCCGCCACAGCGTGTCCCGGTCGTCAATCTCGCTACATTAATGTGGAAGACACCCGCCACCGGACGTGCCGACACCTGGCCTG